>CAXUKK010000202.1:0-5934 GCA_964251455.1 uncultured Enterovirga sp. | reverse complement strand
TGCAAGGAGGATCGTCCCAGCCCGACCCTCTTGCGGAACCCCCCGGCCTACCCCACACTCGCTCGTGCGATTGCCGCTGCAGAGGGCATGAAGGCCATCTTGCAGGCGATCTCGACGTGCTTGCGCTCGACGACCGTTCCACCTGAGTGCCTCACAACCGACCTCGCGGGCCGGGGTCTCCGGACCCCGGCAGCCGCCACGAAGAGACCTGCCATGGAAAAGATGCCGATCACGGGGAAGGGCTTTGCAGCGCTCGAGGAAGAGCTGAAACGCCGCCAGCAGGTCGAACGCCCGCACATCATCGAGGCCATCGCGGAGGCGCGCTCGCATGGCGACCTGTCCGAGAACGCGGAATACCACGCCGCGAAGGAGAACCAGTCGCTGAACGAGGGCCGCATCCAGGACCTCGAATCGATGATCGCGCGTGCCGAGATCATCGACATCTCGAAGCTCTCCGGGGACAAGATCAAGTTCGGCGCCACCGTGAAGCTGGTGGACGAGGATACGGAGCAGGAGAAGATCTATCAGATCGTCGGCGACCCCGAGGCGGACGTGAAGTCCGGCCGTGTGTCGATCTCCTCGCCTGTCGCCCGCGCCCTGATCGGGAAGGGCGTCGGCGACACCGTCGAGGTCACGACACCCGGCGGCGGCAAGTCCTACGAGATCGTCGAAGTGGCGTTTCGGTAACCGGTTCGGCTCGAGATGAACGTGCCAAGCCCTGATCGCCGGTCGGTGCTGGCCGGCCTCGCGATCTCGGTCGCTGCCGGGAGTGCTGCTCTCGCCCAAGCCGCGCCGCCGCGTTTCTCGGCCATACTCGTCGATGTCGGCCCACTCTACGCCAAGGGGCTTGGGCCCTTTGCGGCCTTCGTTCGCGCGGCGCTGCAGGCCGAGTTGGCCAAGGCCTTCGCGGACCGGCTCGGCGGCGGGCGTGGAGCACCGCGGCTGGTGGTCCGGATCGATGGCATCTCCATGCCGGCCTATGTCGGGCGGGAGGGCGGCCGCTCCTTCGGCGGCGGCATCAGCAACGACTACCTGGAAGGCGAAGCGCTGGTTATCGCCGCAAACGGCCAGATACTGACCCGCCATCCGCAGCTTTCGGCATTGCCGTCGAATTCCGGCGGCGCCTGGTACGACGAGCGCTCGGAGCAACGGCGCGTCGTCGCCATCGCGGCGCATTATGCGGGGTGGCTCCGACGCAGCTCTCTGTGAGCCTGTCGGCTGCGCTCGCCTGGGTTCTGACGGACGGCAAGGCGGGCGACGAGACGCAATGTCTGGCTGTGGCCGAGGCGCTCGGGCTTGCACCGGACATCCGCAGGGTCGCGCCGCGCGCACCCTTCGTCTGGCTGATGCCCTGGGGTCCGGCCGATCCACGCGAGAGCGCCGGGCGAGCCGGAGGCCCGATTGCGCCGCCCTATCCAGATCTGGTGATCGCATCGGGACGACGCGCGGTGCCGTATCTGCGGGCGGTCCGACGGCTCTCGAAGGGGCACAGCTTTACGGTCTTCCTCAAGGATCCACGCACCGGGCCGGGCGCTGCCGATCTCGTCTGGGTGCCGAGCTACGATCGGCTCCGCGGGCCTAATGTCGTCGTGACGCTCACCTCGCCCCATCGTTTCTCGCCCGCCGCGCTGGCTGAAACGCGGGCACATCCCGATCCGCGGATCGCTGCCCTGCCGCGGCCCCGAATCGGCGTGATCGTCGGGGGCGACAGCCGGCACCATCGCTTTTCGCCCGGGGACATCGCCCGCTTTCTTGGCCAGCTTCGAACGCTCGCCGGGCAGGGCGCCTCGCTGATGATCACGACGTCGCGCCGCACGCCCGTACCGCTCGCGGCCGGGCTGGCCGCCCTCGCCAGCGACACGCGCGGCTTCCTTTGGGACGGTGCAGGCCCAAATCCCTATTCGTCCATGCTGGCCCTTGGCGACTCGCTCGTTGTCACGTCGGATTCCGTGAACATGCTGTCTGAAGCCGTCGCGACCGGTGCGCCGGTGCTCGTCTTCGAGCCGTCCGGCGGGGGAGCACGGCAGCGGGCGTTCCTAGCGGAACTCAGGCGCCTTGGCGCGGTGCACACCTTCCAGGGTAAACTCGAGCGCTTCGAGTACGAGAAGCTGGACTCGACACCCGTGATCGCCCAAGCAGTTGCGCAAGGTTTTGCAGTGCACCGTCTCCGGCTCGGAGCGGGCAAACCGGCGCTCGACGGAGGCTAGAAATGGCGCATCTCCACGCCAAGCTCATCATCATCGGGTCGGGTCCGGCCGGCTACACGACTGCGATCTACGCGGCGCGCGCCATGCTCGAGCCCCTGATCATCTCTGGGATCCAGCCGGGCGGCCAGCTGATGATCACGACGGATGTCGAGAACTATCCGGGCTTTGCGGACGTCATCCAGGGACCGTGGCTGATGGAGCAGATGCGGATGCAGGCCGAGCATGTCGGCACCCGCATCATCTCCGACACGATCGTGAAGGCGGAGCTCGACCGGCGCCCCTTCCGGCTTACCGGCGATTCCGGCGACATCTACGAAGCCGATGCGGTCGTGATCGCAACCGGCGCGCAGGCGAAGTGGCTCGGGCTGCCGTCCGAGGCGAAGTTCGGCGGCTTCGGCGTCTCGGCCTGCGCGACCTGCGACGGCTTCTTCTACCGGGGCAAGGAGGTCGCGGTCGTCGGCGGCGGAAACACGGCCGTAGAGGAGGCGCTTTACCTCGCCAATCTCGCCTCGAAGGTGACGCTGATCCATCGCCGCTCGTCGCTGCGGGCCGAACGCATCCTGCAGGACCGCCTGTTTCGGCACCCGAACGTGCGGGTGATCTGGGATGCGGCCGTCGACGAAATCTGCGGCACGGACGGGCCCCCGGCTTCGGTCACGCATCTGAAGCTCCGGAACGTGAGGACGGGCGCGCTCGAGGAGCTGCCCGTGCACGGCGTCTTCATCGCGATCGGTCATAAGCCAGCGACCGAGATCTTCGCGGGCCAGCTCGACATGAAGGCGGGCGGCTACCTGAAGACCGTCCCGGGCTCGACCGCCACCAACATTCCGGGCGTCTTCGCGGCCGGGGATGTATCCGACGATGTCTTTCGCCAAGCCGTCACCGCGGCCGGGCTCGGCTGCATGGCGGCGCTGGAGACCGAGCGCTACCTGGAAGCTGCGAACCTCCTCGCCGAGGCGGCCGAATAGCTAGTCCCCGGTCGGCGGGGACATAACCGGCCCGGGGGGCCACGCCTTGGACTGGGACAAAATCCGCATCTTCTACACCGTCGCGGAGGCGGGAAGCTTCACCCGCGCCGGCGACGACCTCGGCTTGAGCCAATCGGCCGTGAGCCGGCAGGTCTCGGCCCTGGAACGCGAGCTTAAGGCCCCGCTATTCCACAGGCATGCCCGCGGCCTCATCCTGACGGAGCAGGGCGACTTGCTGTTTCGGGCCGCCAAGGACATGCGCCTGCGGCTGGAGAATACCCGGGCGCGATTGGAGGAAACGAGCGAACGCCCCTCCGGCGAGCTCAAGGTCACGACCACGGTCGGACTCGGCTCGCTCTGGCTGACCCAGCGCATCGCCGAATTCCTGGACACCTACCCGGATGTCCGCATCTCGATGATCCTCACGAACGAGGAACTCGACCTCGCCATGCGGGAGGCCGATGTTGCGCTGCGCCTGCGCCGTCCCGCACAGCCGGACCTGATCCAGCGCCGGCTTTTCACCGTGCATTTCCACATCTACGCCTCGACGGATTATGTGAAGCGCTTCGGCGAGCCCAAGAGCGTGGACGACCTCGACCAGCACCGTCTCTTGTCCTTCGGCGGCAACCAGCCGCCCTACCTGATGTCGGTGCATTGGTTGGCGACGATCGGCCGGGAGGGGCAGCCGCCGCGCGACTACCACATGGTCGTCAACAACATTCCGGCCCTGCGCTCGGCCGTCGAGACCGGAGCGGGGATCGCGGTGCTGCCCGACTATGCCGTCGACGGGAACACCAAGCTCGTCCAGTTGCTGCGCGACGTAGAGACACCCTCGCTCGACACGTATCTCGTCTATGCCGAGGAGATGCGTAACGTCGCGAGGGTTCAGGCCTTCCGGGATTTCCTCGTCGCGAAGGCCCAGCGCTGGTCCTACTGAGCGGGCCATGCAGCGCTTGCATGGGATCCATGTAGCGTATCCGCTGCTATGCGCGATCCGCCGTGTCAGACTGATGGCGGCTGAGACCTGCGGACTGAGAGGACTTCTCCCCGTCCGGTCAGCTGTTCCCCTCTGGAGGCGCGTCTGTCGCGTCTCTCACTTTCGGCCGGGCCCTCGCGGGTCCGGCCTTTTTCTTGGTGCGCCTCAAGCCCAGAGGCGCTCGTTCTTCAGGTCCTTGTAAAGATCGGCGACGAGCTCACCGTAGCCATTGAAGAGCATTGTCGGGCGCGTCTCGCCCGTGCCGAGCACGCGCTCCGAGGCCTGGCTCCAGCGCGGATGAGGAACCTCCGGGTTCACGTTCGCCCAGAACCCGTATTCCGAAGCCTGCAGCCCCTCCCAGAAGGTCTTCGGCCGCTCCCTTGTGAAGGTGATGCGGTTGATCGCCTTCACCGACTTGAACCCGTATTTCCACGGTACCGCGAGGCGGAGCGGCGCGCCGAACTGGTTGCCGAGCGGCTTGCCGTAGATGCCCGTCACCATGAAGGCGAGGTCGTTCCTGGCCTCCTCGACGGTCAGGCCTTCGGTGTAGGGCCATGAGTACCAGAACTGTTTCTGGCCCGGCGCCTGGGCGGGATCCTTGAAGGTCTGCATCACCATGTAGCGCGCCTCGGCGGTCGGGTTCGCCATGGCGACGAGTGAGGCGACCGGGAAGCCGGTCCACGGCACAGCCATCGACCAGGCCTCGACGCAGCGATGCCGGTAGAGCCGCTCCTCGAGCGGCATCTTGCGGATGAGATCGTCGATCGCGATCTCGATCGGCTTCTCGACCAGTCCGTCGATCGTCACGGTCCAGGGCCGGATCTTCAGCTTCTCGGCCGCGGCCGAGATCGATTTGGAGCTCCCGAACTCGTAGTAGTTGTTATAGTCGCCCGAGTATTTCTCGTCAGTGATCGCGCGGTCGAGCTTGAAGCTCTCGTTGCGCTTCGCCGGGTAGAGGTCGGCGGTTGGATCTGCCGGTGCCGCCTCGGCGCGGCCGATCAGAGACGCGCCGATCAGGCCCGCCCCTCCGGCCATGAGCGCGCGACGGTTGAGGAACACGCCCTCCGGCGTCGCTTCGCTCTCCGGGATGTCCCAGCCATGTCGGGTCTTGATCAGCATCGGCACTCTCCTCGGAAAGCCTGCCCCATGGACATAGGGGCGCCGGTTCCCCCGGCAAGTCACGATCCCGCGCGGTCGCACGCTCGAAAGACCCTACGGGTGACGCGTCCGAAAGGTTGCAGCCGCGACACGCCAGCCAGGAGCAAGCTTCGCAATCAGGCTGACGCGTGGACGCGCCCCGTTCATTCCGGGAGCGACGACCAGTGCGACAGCCTACCCGTGCGAGTTGCCCGCCTGTTCGACTTCGTCCTTCAGGACGCGGCGAAGCACCTTTCCGACATCCGTCTTCGGAAGGGTGTCCCGGAACCGGACCAGACGCGGCACCTTGTAGCCGGTCAGCCGCGCCCTGCACCACGCGCGAACATCCTCCTCTGCCAGAGCCGGGTCCCCTTTCACGACGTAGGCCGCGACCAGCTCGCCGGATTTCTCGTCGGGGCGGCCGACCACGGCCACCTCGGCGACGCCCGGCTGCGCCGCAATCACGTCCTCGACCTCGTTCGGATACACGTTGAAGCCCGAAACCAGGATCATGTCCTTCATCCGGTCGACGATCTTCAGCGCCCCGTCGGGCTGCAGCACAGCGATGTCGCCGGTCCGGAAAAAGCCGTCGGGCGTCATCACCTTTGCGGTCTCGTCGGGCTGGTTCCAGTACCCCGGCATGACC
>CAXUKK010000201.1:0-5959 GCA_964251455.1 uncultured Enterovirga sp. | reverse complement strand
GGCTAGTCGTCAGCCCCGTCGCCGAGAACAGGACCGGACCGGGCGCTGAAAGTCGGCTTTCCGGGGCCGGCGGCAGGTCGCGGCCCACCATCATGCGGGCGAGATCCGCCCGGCTCGCCCCGGAAACCGTCCGGCGCCCCGCCACCGCTCCGTCGCGCAGCACCACGACGCTGTCGCAGACCTCCAGGACTTCCCCGAGCTTGTGCGAGATGAAGACGATGGCGCGCCCTTCCGCCGCGAGGCGACGCAGAACGCCGATGAATGCCGCGACTTCGGGCGCGGACAGGTTGGATGTCGGCTCGTCCAGGATGAGGAGGTCGGCGCCGCCGAGGATGAGCTTCAGGATTTCGACCCGCTGCCGCATGCCGAAGCTGAGGTTGGCGACGATCGCGTCCGGTTCGAGCTCGAGCCCATAGTCGCGGCTGGCGCGTCGGATGTTCGCCCCGGCGGTCGCGGAGGGCAACGACAGACCGGATCGGCAGAGCGCCAGGAGCACGTTGTCCGTGACGCTCATCTGGCCGACCAGCATGAAATGCTGGTGGACCATGCCGATCCCCTGCGCCAGGGCGTCAGCCGGCGAGCGGATCTGCACCGCCCTGCCCTTCAGGACGACACGGCCCTCGTCAGGCTGCACCATCCCGAACAGGATCTTCATCAGCGTGCTCTTGCCCGAGCCGTTCTCGCCGAGGAGGCCAAGGATCTCGCCGCGCCCGACCTTGAGGTCGATGCCGCGATTGGCCCGGACCTCGCCGTAGCTCTTCGTGATCCCGAGCATTTCGATGCTAGGAGCGCCGAACCCGTCCGCGACACGATCAGACGTCACGGCTGCGGGCGAGACAGCATCGGCCGGGGCCGCCACGACCCGGACGGACGCTGCCGCCTAGACGCCGCCCTTGGCGTCGTCCTTCGTGACCGCGACCTTCAGCTCGCCGGAAACGAACTTTGTCTTTGCGTCCTCGACCGCGGCGACGGCCTCGGCAGGCACCTTCGGGTTGAAGGCTGTGCCGGCCTTGTAGCCGAGTTCCGCGCCGCTCGATCCCTTCGAGCCGAGCCCGAACACCTGGAACTTGCCACCGAGGGTGCCGGCGCCCGCCTCGTCACCTGCGGCCCCGTACATCTCGCCCCATTTCTCGATGATGTTCGACGCGACGTTGTCGGGCGCGATCGCCGTATGGCCGTAGGAGCGGCCATAGGCCATGACGCCCTTCTCCTTCGCGGCACCGATGATGCCGGCATGGGCGGCGTTCAGCTTGCCGGCGACGAAATCCGCGCCGCCCGAGATGAGGCTGAGCGCCGCTTCCTTCGCCTCGGCCGCGTCCTCCATGTTCTGGATGTAGATGACCTTCACCTCGATATTCGGATTGACGCTTCTCGCGCCTTTGCGAAAACCGCCGACCTGCGCGACGACGTTCGGGAGGCCCTCGAGGCCGTTCACCGAGCCGATCTTGCCGGTCTTGCTCATTTTTGCGGCAAGCACGCCCATGAGGTAGCCGTACTGGACGTTGTCGTAATCGACGGACGTGACGTTCGTGCCGGCACCCATCGCGCCCGACCCGACCACGAAGACGGTCTTCGGGAAATCGGGTCCGATCTGCTGCGCGGCGGACAGGAAGCGGCCTGTATGGCCGATCACCAGGGCGGAGCCGCGGCTGGCATAGTCCCGCATCGCCTCGGCCATGTCAGCCGGTGCCACGTTCTCGGAATACGCGACCTCCCAGCCCTTCGCCTTCAGCGCCTCAGCGCCCGCGAAGCCGGCCGCGTTCCAGCTCTGGTCGTTGATCGAGCCGGGGAGGAGGATCGCGGCCTTGCCCGTCGCCGCGAAGGCGGGCCGGACCGCCGCGAAAGCCGCCGCGCCGACCAGCGCGGAGGTCATGCTCCGGCGCGTCAGCCCCCGGCCGGCGTCATTCCTGCTGGACATCACGTTCTCCCTTGGACCCGCGACGACAGCGGTCCTGCTGCCTCTCCGGCGAGCAAAGAGCGGGCCATGAAGCGGCATCGATCATGCTCGTTCGGAGCAAAGGAGAGCATGACGGATGCAGGCAGACGCACAGAGGTTCGGGCTCGCGGATCCGAGCGACGTGTCCAGCCTCAGAGAGGCGATCCGGAGCGGGACGATCGACCCGCGGGAGGTGGTGGCGGTCATCGGCAAGACGCACGGGAACGGGCTCGTCAACGATTACACGCGCGGGTTCCTGACCGTCTCGCTGGCGGATCTTCTCGCCTCGCAAACCGGCTCGAGCCGGGAGGAGATCACGGCCCGCATTCCTTTCGTGTTCTCCGGCGGCGTCGAGGGCGTGCTGTCGCCGCATTACACAATCCTGACGATCGGCCCCGACCGGGACGGCGCCCCGCCGGGCCCGGCGCTGGCGATCGGCGTCGCGATGAGCGAGCCGCTGCCGCCGTCAGCAATCGGCCGCATGGCGCAGGTCGAGGCGACCGCGGCGGCCGTCCGAGTGGCGCTGGGCAGGGCCGGCATCGACAACCCGGGCGACGTCCATCTCGTCCAGGTGAAAGGGCCGGCGCCGACCTTCCAGCAGATCGTCGCGGCGGACGCGAGCGGCGCCCCGTGCCGGGTGGGCGAACCCGACAAGCTGATGGCCTATGGCCGCGCCGCATCGGCCCTTGGCGTCGGGCTGGCGCTCGGCGAGGTGGATCGGGCGGACATCACGGACGAGTGCCTGCTGCGGGATCGTTTTCTGGCATCCTCGGTCGCCAGCATCTCTGCGGGCACGGAGGTCAGCGCGAACGAGGTCATCGTGCTCGGGATGAGCCGGCACTGGTCGGGCCCGCTCGCGATCGCGCACCGGACGATGCGGGACGCGATCGACCTGCCGGCCGTGACGGGGGTGCTGCAGGACCTCGGATTCCGCCCCGACCCGGCGCTCTCGGCAGACGAGGCCGCTCGGCTGCGGACGGTGATCGTGAAATGCGAACCGCAGCGCGACGGCACGGTGCGGGGACGAGCCCACACTATGCTCAATGATGGCGACATCAACGCGCAGCGGCACATCCGCGGCGCCGTCGGCGGCCTCGTGGCGGGCGTGCTCGGCGAGACGCAGCTTTTCGTATCCGGCGGGGCCGAGCACCAGGGTCCGGACGGGGGCGGCCTGATCGCGATCGTCGCCGAGCGGGTGTGAGGCTGGCATATCGGTTGCAATGAGGCATTCCGGCGGACCTTCGGATCCGTCGCGGAGTGCCTGATGCGCCTGTCCCGGTTCCTGCCCCGAAACGCCTCTGCCCTGGCGGCTGGCGTCGCCCTGCTACTCGGCTTTGCCTCGCCGGGGCTCGCGCTCGACAAGGTGAAGGTCGGAGTGTTCCCGGTCGTCTCGTCGCTGCCCTACTACGTGGCACTCGAACGCGGCTTCTTCCGCGAACAAGACATCGAGACCGAGGCCGTGAAGATGATGGGCGGCCCGCCGATCGTCGCCGCGATGATCACGGGCGATTTCGACGCCACCTCGAACCTCGTGATGCTCGAGGGGATGAACGCCAACCTGAAGAAGCCCGGTGTCGTCACCTATCTGAGCTTCAACGCCCAGAGCAAAAGCTTCCCGATGGAGCAATACGTCGCGAAGCCTGGGCTCTCGTTCACGTCCCTCGCCGACCTGAAGAACGCACCGAAGCCGATCAAGGTCATGTCGGCGCCGGGACCGGGAAACCTCATCCCGGCGCGCGAGATCCTGAAGCGGATCGGCCTGAAGGAAGGGAGCGACTTCCAGGTCACCGAGCTCGCCGAGAACCTCCATTTCGAGCTCGGCTACACGCTGGAGCCGACCGCCACCCAGCTCAACAGGGCAGGCGCGGCGAAGACCGTCGAGACAGGCGTCATTGCCAAGTACATCCTCGGCCGGGACGATGCGAGCGCCTGGGCATCCGGCGGTGCGCTGACGCAGAAATTCATCAGCGACCGGCCCGACGTCGCTCGCCGGTTCGCGGCCGCTTGGCGCAAGGCCATCGTCGCCATCCGGACGGATCCGAGCGCGCGCCAATACCTGAAGGGCAACACGCTGACGCCGCCCGACCTCGCCGAGACGGTGCCGCTGCCCGGCTTCAAGATGATCGACGAGATGAGCGCCCAGGAGCTCGGCGACCTGCAGGCCTACGTCGATTTCGCGAGCGATGCCGGCATCCTGAGCGGCAAGGTCAGGACGAGCGACTTCGCGAAGAGTCTCGACAAGCCCGGTTCATGACGGCGCTCGCGGCGGTCCAGGCCCGCCCGCCCGAGCCGGAGGTCGCGCCGCGCCCTGTCCACGTGACCGTGCGGGGCCTCAGGAAGCGCTTCGGCCAGGCCACCATCTACGACGGCTTCGACCTCGACGTCACCAAGGGCGAGGTCGTGTCGATCTTCGGCCCGAACGGCTGCGGGAAGAGCACCCTCATCAACATGATGGCGGGGCTGATGCCGACCGACGGGGGAACGATCCTGTTCGGGGGCAAGCCGGCGCGGCAGGCGAAGCTCTCCTACGTTTTCCAGAATTACCGGGAGGCGCTGTTTCCTTGGCTGAGCGCCTTCGCGAACATCGCCTATCCGCTCAAGCTGGCCGGCGTTCCGGCCGCCGAGCGCAAGGCACGCGTCGAGGCGATCGTCTCCGCCTTCGGCCTGCCGATCGACCTGCAGCGATATCCGTACGAGCTCTCCGGCGGCCAGCAGCAGAGCATCTCCATCCTGCGTGCGCTCGTCACCGAGCCGGACGTGCTCTTCCTCGACGAGCCGTTCTCGGCGCTCGACTTCGAGACAACGCTGCTCATGCGCGACCGGCTGCAGGACGTGCAGGCGCGGTTCGGCACGACGACCCTCATCGTCTCGCACGACCTCGAGGAGGCCGTGTACCTCGCCGACAGCATCCTCCTCCTGACCCGCCATCCGACCCGCATCGCGGCGCGGCTGCCCTACGATGCACCCCGGCCCCGCAGCCCGGAGGTCGTGACCGAGGCGCGCTTCGTCGAGACGAAGCGGCGTGCGCTCGAGATCTTCCGCCGCGAGGCCCGGCTGTGAACCGTGCCATCGAAAGCCGCCTCGGCGCAGCCCTTCTTCCCGCAATCGGCGTCGTCGTCCTCGTCGTGCTCTGGCAGGTCGCCTGGTGGGCGGGCGTCGCCGATCCGGTCCTGCTCCCCTCGCCCACCGAGACCCTCGTCGCCCTCGTCAAGGGCTTCTGGTCGGGCGAACTCGCTGGCGACTTCGTCCAGACCGTCTGGCGCACGACGCTCTCCTTCGCGATCGCCTGCCTTATCGGCGTGCCGCTCGGTCTCGTGCTCGGCGCCAGCGTTCCGCTCTATCGCTCGGTCGAGTTCATCATCGACTTCTTCCGCTCGACGCCGGCTTCCGCGATGTTTCCGCTCTTCCTCGTCCTGTTCGGGGTCGGCGACCGCACGAAGATCTATGTCGCGAGTTTCGGAGCGGCGCTCGCGATCCTGTTCAACGTCGCCTACGCCGTGATGAACGCGCGTCGTACGCGGGTTCTGGCCGCCCGCTCCATGGGGGCCTCGCCCTGGCAGGTGCTGCGCGACGTGGTCTTCTTCGAGTCGCTTCCCGGCAGCTTCATTGGGCTACGCAACGGCATCTCGATCGCGCTCGTCATCGTCATCGTGGCGGAGATGTTCATCGGCTCCTCCGACGGGCTCGGACACCGGCTGATCGAGGCGCAGATGATGTTTAACATGCCGACCATGTACGCGGCGATCTTCGCGGCCGGCGCGCTCGGCTACGGCCTCAATCTCCTCTTCCTCGGGCTCGAGACCCGGTTCGTGCACTGGTCCGGAAAATGAAGAGCGCGTTCGCACTGAGGATCGTCGTCGCGGGTGCCGGCGTCGCGGGTGCGATCGTGGCGCGCGGCCTCTCCGGTCTCGACGGCGTCGAGGTCATCTGCCTGGAGCGGGCCGCGGAAGGCGACCAGAGCGAGGCCGGGACCGGCCTCAATGTCGGGCCGAATGCCGTCAAGGCACTGGCCATCCACATGCC
>CAXUKK010000200.1:0-6002 GCA_964251455.1 uncultured Enterovirga sp. | reverse complement strand
TCAACCAGGCCCTCGTGCGCCTCGAGCGCTTCTGGACCGACCAGATCCGCTACCGGCTCTAAATGTCCCTGGCGCCTCTTCGCACGACCTCGTCCTGAGGTGCTCGGCCGAAGGCCGAGCCTCGAAGAGGGCCTCCAGATACCGCGTGCGTCCTTCGAGGCCTGCTTCGCAGGCACCTCAGGATGAGGAGGTTTGAAGTCGGGCGTCCGCGCTGATGCGCGGCAGCCTCGTGGGCGCAGGCCCCGTCCGCTCCGAACGCAGAGGCTTCCTGCTCCAGGCACATGGCAACCCTGTGTGCAGCCCATGTGCGCTGCCGCACCGCCACAAATCGGCCGGAGTGATCAGTCTTCCTTAACGAGGGCTTGGGCAGTGATGGTAGGCATCGCTTGAGCCATCTTGCGCTTACGCCGCCTCCAGCTTCCGAGAGCAGTCCCCGAATGCTGTCACGCCGCCAGTTCCTCTCGACCTCCGCTGCCGCCGCGCTTCTCGCGGGGAGCGGAGCATCCGCGTTTGCCGCCGCCGAGCAGGCGGAGTGGGCGCAGAACTACGACGGCGCAAACCGCGTCCGCGTGCCTCGCTCCACCACGCCGATCCTTTCGCCGCTCGCCGTGACGGCGACGGAAGAGGCGGCGGAGCGCTACCGCGGCATCGTCGCTCGCGGCGGCTGGGAGCGCCTGTCGGCCGGCAACGGCCTGAAGGTCGGCTCGAAGAGCCCGGCCGTGACCGCGCTGCGCCAGCGCCTGATCGTCGAGGGCGACCTCGATGCGGCCGCCGGCTCCTCGCCCATCTTCGATTCCTACGTCGAGGCGGGCGTGCGCCGGTTCCAGTCGCGCCACGGCCTCAATGCCAGCGGCACGCTGAACGAGGCGACGATCGCGTCGATGAACGTTTCGGCCGAGACGCGGCTGAAGCAGCTCGAGCTGAACATCGTCCGCCTGCGCTCGTATTCGGGCAATCTCGGCAACCGCTACGTCATCGTGAACCTGCCGGCCGCGCTCGTCGAGACAGTCGAGGACGGCCGTGTCCACACGCGACACGCGGCAGGTGTCGGCAAGATCGACCGGCAGTCGCCGATCATGAATGCGAAGATCACGCAGGTGAACTTCAACCCCTTCTGGACGGCGCCGGCTTCCGTGGTGAAGAAGGACCTGATCCCCAAGATGCAGAAGGAGCCGAACTACCTCACCGAGAATCGGATCCGCATCTTCAGCCGCGACGGCCAGGAGATCCGGCCCGAGGCGGTCAACTGGCGTTCGGACGAGGCGACCCGCTACATGTTCCGGCAGGATCCGGGCGGCGACCTCAACTCGATGGGCTTCGTGCGCATCAACATCCCGAACCCGCACGGCGTCTACATGCACGACACGCCCTCCAAGGGCATCTTCGGCGACGATTTCCGCTTCGTCTCGTCGGGCTGCGTTCGCGTGCAGAACGTGCGCGACTACATCACGTGGCTCCTCAAGGACACGCCCGGCTGGGACCGCGAGAAGATCGAGCAGGTCTTCGAGGCCGGCTCGCGCACCGACGCGACCATCTCGACGGCGGTCCCGGTGTACTGGACCTACATCACGTCCTGGGCGGCCCCCGACGGCCTCGTGCAGTTCCGCGACGACATCTACAACAAGGACGGCATCGGCAACATCCCGATGGCTTCCCGCACGCCGGTCGAGCCGGACGACCCGGACGCGGCCTTCATGCAGAACTGACCCTGGCCTTCGGCCAGGAGTCACCCCCGGGCTCGTCCCGGGGGTCCGGCCCCAACCTGCTGAACACTCATCCCGGCCCGCTCACGCGGGCCGTTTTCGTTCGCGCACCTGAAATCATTCAACCAAACGATTGACATTCAGGCCGCCGACCGTAAATACAACCGTATGGTTGAACATCACGCTTCGCAGCTCGACATTGTCTTTCATGCCCTCGGCGATGCGACCCGGCGCCGGATGCTGCGCGAACTCGCGGGCGGCGAGCGGAGCGTCGGCGAACTGGCGAAGCCTTTCGACATCTCGCTCGCCGCTGCCTCCAAGCACATCAAGGCGCTGGAGAGCGCCGGCCTGATCCGCCGCGAGATCCGCGGTCGGACGCATCTGTGCCGGCTCGAGCCCCGGCCACTCGCCGGCGCGCATGAATGGCTGCGCTTCTACGAGCGGTTCTGGACCGAGCGTCTGGACGTGCTCGAACGCCTCCTGCGCGAGGAGGGCTCCCAGAAGACCCCGACACCCGAAGGAGACGAATGATGAGCGATAGTGTGACCTTGGACGCCTACGGAAGCCTGACCGAGCCGGCGACGCTGACGATCCAGCGCCTTCTGCCCGGACCGATCGACCGGGTCTGGGCCTATCTCACCGAGAGCGATCTGCGCCGGAAGTGGCTGGCCGCGGGCGAGATGGAGATGAAGGCCGGGACGCCGTTCGCCTTCGTCTGGCGCAACGACGAATTGACGAACCCGCCCGGCGAGCGGCCCGCCGACGCGTCCGCCGAGCACAGCCTGGATTGCGGAATCACGGCGATCGATCCGCCGCGCCTGCTCGTGATCCGCTGGGGCGCCACGGCCGAGGTGTCCTTCGCGCTTGATCCGCAAGGCGACAGGGTGCTGCTCACGGTCGTGCATAAGCGCCTTCCCGACCGCGAGATGCTCCTCAAGGTCAGCGCCGGCTGGCACGCGCATCTCGACATCCTGGCCGCCAGGCTTGGCGACGGCGAGCCGAAGCCGTTCTGGGACAGCTGGCGGCGCCTTCGGACCGAATACGAAGCGCGGCTCCCGGCCTGAGGGCGTTGCGGGCGGTCCTGGAAGCAAACCGTTTAGCTGGCGCAAGTAAGAAGGCTGGATGAGCTTGATCAGCGAGCGCCCGGACGGATCGGTGGTTCCTTCGCCTGCCCATGCTCCAGGCGCTGACCTGTCGGCGGAGATCCTGGGGCCTGGCGAGGCTGCTCGGATCTCGGCCGAATGGCGCGACCTTGCCGCACGTGCGCTGGAGCCGAACGTCTTCTTCGGCCCCGAGATCGCGCTGTCCGGCATGAACCATCTGCCGGGCGGTGCGCAGGTGCGCCTCGTCGTCGTCTGGCGCGGCGCTGGACGGGAGCGGAGCCTGGTCGGCGCCCTGCCGGTCGTCATACCCCGCACGCGGCACTTCAACCCGTTCTCAGTGCGACGTGCCGCCGAGTTCTACGGCACCCTGTCGACCCCGCTCCTCGACCCCGAAGCGCCGGGCGAGACGCTTCGCCAGATGCTACGGGCCCTCGCGAAGAACGGGCATTCTGCCCTGCTGCTTCCGTTCCTGCATGCGGACGGGCCGGTTGCGACCGCGCTGGAGGAGAGCTGCGATCGCGACGGGCTGCCGCGAGTGACGCTCGGCCACCATCATCGGGCGCTGCTGCAGAGCGGCTTGCCCGGGCCCGAGTACATCCGGGCAACGCTCGAAACGCGACGACGCAAGGAGGCGGACCGGCAGCGCCGCCGTCTTGCCGATGAAGGCGACCTGCGCTTCGGCGTCGCGCGGGAGCCGGACGAGGTCGCGCGAGTTCTCGACGCCTTTCTGTCGCTCGAGGCGGCGAGCTGGAAGGGACAGCTCGGCACCGACCTGAAACACGCGCCGGGCGGGGCGGATTTCATCCGGGAGGCCGCGGACGCGCTCGCGCAGCGCGGCTCTTTCCGGGTGAGTACGTTGGCGCTGAACGGGACGATTATCGCGGCCGGGCTCGTCGCCCAGCAGGGCAGGCGCGCCTTCTACCTCAAGACGACGTTTGACGAGGCGTTTGCGCGCTTCTCGCCTGGGCTTCTTCTCACGCTCGACCTGACGGCACATCTGCTCGACGATCCTTCGGTGGATGATGCCGACTCGATCGCCATCGCCGATCACCCGATGATCGATCGGGTCTGGACGGAGCGCTTGCCCGTTGCGTCGGTCCTGGTCTCGCTGCAGCCCGGCGGCAGCGTCCCGTTCCGGGCCGCGGTGGCCATGGAGCGCTCGCGGGAGGGAGCAATCCGGCAGCTGAAAGCCTTTCGCGTAAAATTGCGCGGGTCGCGGAAGGCGGCTGCTAAGCATTTTGCAAAGAAGAGCCCGGACAAGGACACGGCGTAAGCAGTTCGGCGAGTGGTCTGGCGTATCTCTGTCCCAAGACATTGCAAACAAGCCATGTGATGGGAGCTTCAAAATGACGTCATTGATCGAGCTTGCTTCCGAAGGCCGCACAGCCTTCCCGCGGCGGCCCTTCGCGCTCCGCCATCACCTCTCCGACCACCCGCTCTTCACCCTCGAAAAGCTCGTCGACATCGCGAGCCAAATGCCGTCCGACGGCGTCGAGTACAATTCCGGCAAGGTCGGGATCGACCAGAAGCCGGAGGAGACGCCGCTCGTCGACCTGCCCGCGACCGAGGTCGTGCGGCGCATCCGCGAGGCGAATGCCTGGATCGTGCTGAAGCGGGTCGAGCGCTTCCCCGAATACAAGGCGCTGCTGCAGGAGGTGCTCGACGGCGTCGCCCGCGACATGGGCCACCGTGACGCCAAGGATGCCGGCTTCACGAACCTGGAAGGCTTCGTGTTCGTCTCCTCGCCGAACGCGACGACGCCCTTCCACTCGGATCCGGAGGACAATTTCTTCGTCCAGATCCACGGCGACAAGTTCTTCCACGTCATCGACAACACCGACGGCTCCGTCGTCCCGCATGACGCTTTCGAGGTGACGCCGTCCATGCACCGCAACCTCGCATACCGCGAGGAGTTCGAGAGCCGCGCGACCGTGTTCAAGATGAAGGCCGGCGACGGCTGCTTCGTCCCCTATCTCTGGCCGCATTGGGTGCGCACCGGCGACACCCATTCGATCTCGATGGCCATGACGTGGAAGTCGCCAGCCGTCCGACGCTCGAACAAGGTGCTGTTCATGAACGGGCTGCTGCGCAAATGGGGCCTGCCCCAGAAGCCGCTCGGCCAAAGCCCCGCGCTCGATGCCGTCAAGGCCGCCGCCTATACGGCGTTGCGGGCGCCGCTCGAGCCGCTCCGCCGGAGCGAGAAGCTGCGTAACCTCATTCGCGGTGCCCTGTTCGGGCGCGGCGCCAACTACTATCTGGCCGGACGCAAGGGCTGACCTCCGTCGGTCACCCCTAGAATATGATATGATCACGGCCCGCATATGCGGGCCGTTTTCGCATACGGACCTTATGAGCCCAGGGCATTTCTCTCGCCGACATGTCGAAACCGATGTGCAAGAGGGCTGTTACATTCAGCCGCGCTGCCCGGATTTCATCAGAAGAGCGGCGCACAATCCGAAATTATCTTGATTTAATTTAGGACGCCGGCCTAGCACATGTGTATACGGGACGGATTGCTGGCAACCGAACCGAGGCGCCGGCAGCTGAGAGCGACTTTGCTCCCGCCTTCCAGGGGGAAGCCGTCGTGCACCATCCTTATACGAACGATCCGCATCCGCTCGTCCGCAAGCTGGAGAGCATCGTCGAGCTGTCATCCGACGAGCGTGCCGCCATCCATGCATTGCCCCTGATGCAGCGTGAGCTGCACGCCGGCCAGGACATCGTCCGGGAAGGGGATCGGCCGTCGCAGGCATGCCTGATCCTCGCGGGCTGCGTGTTTCGCTACAAGATGGCGGGCGATGACCGGCGGCAGATCTTCTCCTTCCACATCCAGGGCGACATCCCCGACCTGCTGACGTTGCAACTCAAAACGATGGACCACAGCCTCGCGACGCTCACCGATTGTCGCGTCGGCTTCATCCAACATCGGTCGCTGCGCGACCTGTTCGATCGGCACCCACGTCTGCAGGGGGTGTTCTGGCGCGAGACCTTGATCGACGCCGCGATCTTCCGCGAGTGGATGGTCGGGATGGGTCGCAGAAGAGCCCCGGTCCGGATCGCCCACCTGCTGTGTGAGATGTATTCCAAGCTCGCATCGATCGGCCTGGCGGACGGGAACAGCGTTCCGCTTCGGCTGACACAGGAGACCATCGGCGACGCGCTCGGTTTGTCGGCCGTGCACGTGAACCGTGCCCTC
>CAXUKK010000199.1:0-6019 GCA_964251455.1 uncultured Enterovirga sp. | reverse complement strand
GCGGGCGACCGTCCCGGCCGCCGCGACGGCCGGCGCGAAGAGCGGCCCGAGGATCAGCTCGGCGCCTTCCGCCAGGGCCGCATTCGCGGCCTCGCGCGCACCCTCCGCCGTACCGCGGTCGTCCTTCACCAGGATCGTGACGTCCGGGTTCTGGAACTCGGCCATGGCGAGATCGGCCGCGTTGCGCAGTGACGTCGCGGCCGAGGCGCCCTGACCCGTGCCGCCGAGGGGCAGGATGAGGGCGACCTTGACGCTGCCGGTTCCGATCGTGGGTCCGGTCGAGGGTGCCCGGATCGGCTCGGGCTCGGCGAGCGGGTCGATGGCGGCGCTCGGCCTGCCGCGGCTTCCGTCCATCACGCCGCCGCACGAGGCGAGCGCGGCGGCGGAGACCCCGACCAGTCCGGTCAGCGCGATTCGGCGGGAGATCGGCAGGGTCACGGGGAGGCCTTTCTGAAAAGCCCTTCTCCCCTGCAGGCGGGGCAGACGGAGATCACCATCGTGCAAGATGGGAAACAAAGGATGAAACTCCCGGACGTTCCGTTCAACCGCGACGCGTGGCACAGATGGGGAATGGCACAGGTTATCGACAACCGAACGCGGCGACCGGGGCAGGGCGGCCGGCCGGCCGGCCCGGGCCGTGGTCCCGCGACGTTCACGGCGTTCGGCCTCGCGGCCGAGGCCGAGCCCATGCCGGCCGGCCTCTACGTGGTCGCGACGCCGATCGGCAATCTCGGCGACATCTCGCTCCGCGCATTGCAGACGCTCGCGGCCTCCGACGCGATCCTGGCCGAGGATACGCGCGTCACCCGCACGCTGCTCGCGCATTACGGGATCACGACGCCGCTGGTGAGCTATCACGAGCATTCGAACGATGCCGTGCGCGAGCGGATGATCCTGCGCATCCGCGACGGACAGGCGCTGGCGCTGGTATCCGACGCCGGCACGCCGCTCGTCTCCGATCCGGGCTACCGGCTGGTCGAGGCCGCGATCGCGGAGGGCCTGCGGGTCGTGCCGCTGCCGGGCGCGTCGGCCGCGCTCGCGGCGCTCGTCGTCTCGGGTCTGCCGACGGACCGCTTCTTCTTCGAGGGGTTTCTGCCGGCGCGGTCAGCGGCCCGCAAGACGCGGCTGGCCGCACTTGCGGACATCCCCGGCACGCTGGTCCTCTACGAGGCGCCCCACCGCATCGCCGAATCGCTGGCGGACGCCGCCGCCGTGTTCGGACCGCGTGCCGCCACCGTGGCCCGCGAGCTGACGAAGCTCTTCGAGACGGTCCGCCGCGGCACCCTGTCGGAACTGGCCGAGGCCTACGCGGCCGAGCCGCAGCCCAAGGGCGAGATCGTGCTCCTGATCGCACCCGCGACGGCGGAGACGCGCGATGCGGAGACGCGTGCAACCATGGACGACAAGCTGCGGGACGCCATGGCCCGCCACAGCGTGAAGGATGCCGCCGCTCTCGTCGCCGGCGAGACGGGCCTGCCGAAGCGCGACGTCTATGCGCGGGCGCTCGCGCTCTCGAAGGACGCGCTGGGGTGAGGACGGCCGCCGGCCGGCGCGCGTTCACCTACCTGCGCGGCCGCGGGGCGGAGCGCATCGCGCTGATCTGGCTGCTGGCGAAAGGCTACCGCCCGCTTGCCCGGCGCTATTCGGCGGCCGGCGGCGAGCTCGACATTATCGTCCGCCGCGGCGGCACGGTCGCGTTCGTCGAGGTGAAGGCCCGCGGCAGCATGGAGGCGGCGCTGCAATCGATCGACGCGCAGAAGCGCCGCCGCTTCGGCCGTGCCGCGCGCGCCTGGCTCAGCCGCAACCCGGCCTATGCAGGCCTGACTTTCCGGGCCGACGCCGTGTTCATCGCGCCAGGCGCCTTCCCCCGGCACGTGGTCGCTGCCTTCCCGCTCGATCTCGGCGGCTAACCCTGCGGAAGCCCGAGATGGGCGCGGAAGCGGTTCTTGATGTGGACCGCGTCCCGCGAGGGCAGGGACCGCGGCGGGTTCTGGGCCGCGATCTTGATGACGACGAGCCTCGGCCCGGCGGATGGCGCGGTCAGCGACTGCCGGATAGCCACGACCTCCTCGAGGCTGCGGATCGTGCGTGCCTCGGCGAAGCGGCACGCCTGCGCGATCGCCGCGAGGTCGATGGTGGCCGTGTGGCTCGCCTGCATGCCGGTCTCGCCGTAATGCTCGTTGTCGAGGATCGCGAGTGTCAGATTGCGCGGCTGCGCGACGCCGATCGTGGCGAGCGCCCCGAGCCCCATAAGCTGCTCGCCGTCGCCCGTGAGCACCAGCACCTGCCGGCCGGGCTGGGCCTGCGCGAGACCGAGCCCGACGAGCGCCGCCCCGCCCATCGCGCCCCACAGATAGTAGTTGCCGTCGTGGTCGCCGGCCGCGTGGACGTCGTAGCTCGGCGAGCCGAGCCCGGTCACGACGAGGAGGTTCTCCGGCCGGCCGGCCAGGAGGGCGGCGACGGCTTCGCGCCGCCCGAGGCGGTCGGGGTGCGGAATCGCGCTCACCATGTCTTGCGTCCCAGCAGCCGCTGGCCGAGCAGCACGGCGACCTGCCCGTCCGCCTCGTAGGCGAGGGCGGCCGCCGCATCGACGGTCTCGATCAGCTCGTCAGGATCCTCGGCCCGCATCACCCGCACGCCGATCGCCTCGAGTGAGGGTTGCGTCGCCCGACTCATCGGCACCTGCCACGGATTGAACTCGGCCCACTCGCCCCGCATCGTGACGAGCATCAGGAGCGGGAAGCGGCCGATCGCGGGCAGCGACAGCATGTTGATGCAGTTGCCGACGCCGCTCGACTGCATCAGCAGGACGGAACGCTGGCCGCCGAGCCAGGCTCCGGCCGCGACCGCGATGCCCTCCTCCTCGGTCGTCAGCACGTTGCAGGCGACGGCCGGATCGGCTTCGAGCAGGTTTATCAGCGCCGTATGGCCCGCGTCCGGCACATAGGACATGTGCCCGATCCGGGCCGCCTTGAGCGTGCCGTAGAGCCGTTCCGGCCAGTCGGGCTTCGTCGCCGACACGCTCTCTCCGGCTTCCAGGCGAGCATCCAAGGCCGTCCTCCCCGATTGTTGCCGCCTTCGTACCGCGGCGGCAGGCAGTGCAAAACCCCTGACCCGCTGGCGCGCGCCGCCCGAGGCGCTATGGTCCCGCCCAACACTCGGAGCGTCCCATGTCCCTCACCGTCGCGGTCCAGATGGACCCGATCCAAGCCATCAAGATCGCAGGCGATTCGACCTTCGGACTCCTGCTCGAGGCCGAGAGGCGGGGCCACCGGCTGCTCCATTATGGGCCGGAGCGGATGTCGATGCGCAACGGGCAGGTCACGGCCCGCGTCGAGGAGCTCAAGGTCCGCGACCAGGAGGGCAGCCACGCCACCCTCGGCGAGCCTTTCCGCATGGACCTGTCCGAGGCCGACGTCGTGCTGATGCGCCAGGACCCGCCCTTCGACATCGCCTACATCACGGCGACGCATCTCCTCGAGCGCATCCACCCGAAGACTCTCGTCGTGAACGACCCGGCCTCCGTCCGGAACGCGCCGGAGAAGATCTTCGTCACGCATTATCCGCAGCTGATGCCGCCGACGCTGATCAGCCGCGACAAGGCCGAGATCGAGGAGTTCCGGCGCGAGCACGGCGCCGTGGTCATGAAGCCGCTGCACGGCCATGGCGGCGCGGCCGTGATCCGGCTCCTGCCGGACGATCCGAATTTCGGCTCGGTCTTCGACCTGTTCTCGGTGACGTTCCGGGAGCCCTGGGTGATCCAGCGCTTCCTGCCGCGCATCACGGAGGGCGACAAGCGCATCATCCTGGTGGAGGGCGAGCCGCTCGGCGCCGTGAACCGCGTGCCGGCCGCGAACGACCTGCGTTCGAACATGGTGCGGGGCGGCGCCGCGAATGCGACGGAGCTCAGCGAACGGGAGCGCGAGATCTGCGCGACCATCGGGCCCGAGCTGAAGGCGCGCGGGCTGATCTTCGTCGGCATCGACGTGATCGACGGCAATCTGACGGAGATCAACGTCACGTCGCCGACCGGTATCCGGGCGATCCGGCGGCTCGGCGGGCCGGATATCGCGTCCACGATCTGGGACGCGATCGAGGCGCGTGTCGGGCGGAGCTGACGCTCCGCCTTCGCCGAAACCTCGGGCCTAGACCTTGCGGGGGAAACGGCCCGCCTCGGGCGCGGCCTGGCGGGCGCCGAAGGCCATCTTGAGAAGATCGTGCTGGATCGAGACCGGGCTCGACGGGCGCATGGCCGGCGCCTCCTCGGCCTGGGCGATCAGTGTGTCGAGATGCACGACGCGGGCGTGGAGCCGCAGCGACAGGGCGACTAGGTCGCGGAAGCGCTCGGGCATCTCCTCGAACTCGCGCGGGCTCGCGGTCACGTCCTGGGAGGCGAGCCGGACCCGGTCCTTCTCGCGCTGGGCCTGCGCCGACGTGATCTCCCCTTCCGCGACCGCGCGCTGGACGAGGAGCCAGGACGCGATCTGCATCAGCCGCGTCGTGAGCCGCATGGACTCGCTGGCATACGTGAGGGCGCCGGTGCGGCGCAGCTTCGCCGATTCCGTGCGGCCGGCGCCGTCCAGGTACTCGGCCGTGTCTTCGACCAGGGCCATTCCCTCGCGGAACAGCGCCTTGAAAGCCTCCGACTTTACGAAGCTTGCCCCAAACCGGACCAGGCCTTGGTCGGGGACGAACGCGAACTCTGGCTGACTGAACACTACGCCCCTCCACGGGATGGTACGTGCCCCGTTCCGGGTCGTCCGGGGCAACTCCATCGACGAAGAGCAACTCTAGCGCCGTTAAGATGAAGGCGCCTCGTTCACTCTCCGTTAGCGTTAACAGGCGCGGGGGAAAAAAGAAAAGCCGCCCTTGCGGGCGGCCTGAAGTGGTAACAGGGAGGCATCAAACAGAGTGGCAGGCCACTCGAGATCCAGAAAACTGGACGTATTTGGTTATAATTTGAAAGGCTTAAGGAGCGGTTAAACGCCGGGTCCGGCGGCCCGGAACGGCACAGGTGGGACGCTAGCTCTTGAAGAACGCGCTGGCGGCCTCGCGCGATGCAGCCTTGCGCCGGACCTCGCCTTCCAGGCGCTCGATCTCGGACCTGAGAAGCGCGATCCGCTCCTGCAACTCGTGCTCGGACAACGTGGCGAGGTCGCTGCCCATCTCGTGCGCGACCGTCTTCTTGGGAGCGTAGCCGAACTCGTCGTCGCGCATCCGTCGCTCCGTTCCCCGGCCGCACGGTTCGATTGCGCCGACCCACCCCTTGCCTATATGAAGAGGCGACTTCCGTCACAATCAGGAACGCTGCGCTCCGGTCGAGCCGCAACCGGAGCACGCGGGAAATCCGACTGCCGGGGAGCGACCGAGAGCCTTCCGAGGAGAAGACCATGTCCCAGTCACCCCTGATGCCGAAGGCGACCGCCGTGTGGCTGGTCGAGAACACCTCTCTGACCTTCGAGCAGATCGCCGATTTCTGCCACCTGCACCCGCTCGAGGTGAAGGGCATCGCGGACGGTGAGGTTGCGCAGGGCATCAAGGGCGCCGACCCGGTCACCAACAACCAGCTCACGCGCGAGGAGATCGAGCGGGCGTCCAAGGACGGCAGCTACCGGCTCCAGATGGCGGCCCCGAAGGTGAAGCTGCCCGAGATGAAGAGCGTGAAGCGCGGCCCGCGCTACACGCCCGTCTCCCGCCGGCACGACCGCCCGAACGCGATCCTGTGGCTGCTCCGGAACCACGCCGAGCTGAAGGATGCGCAGATCATCCGGCTCGTCGGGACGACCAAGAGCACCATCCAGCAGATCCGGGAGCGAACGCACTGGAACTCGGCCAGCCTGCAGCCGATGGATCCGGTGACGCTCGGCCTGTGCTCGCAGATCGATCTCGATTTCGAGGTTCAGCGCGCCGCCAAGGATCGCCCGGCCGTCGAGCCGGTGGATTCAGGCCAGACATTGCTGCCGGCCGAACTGTCGACCGCGCCCGAGACTCGCTCTGAGCCCTTCGCGGACATGTCGCG
>CAXUKK010000198.1:0-6068 GCA_964251455.1 uncultured Enterovirga sp. | reverse complement strand
CCTCAGGCGTCGTGTCGCGTCAGTTCGAGCTGTCCGATGGCGCCGACCCGCAGCCGCCAGCCGGGCGGCAGGTAGGTGGTGGCCGACATCTCCTCGATCACTGCCGGCCCCATGATCTCCGAGCGGATCGACAGCGCCGCCCGATCCCAGATCGGGCAATCGAGGCGCGTTCCGTCGATCACGACGGACCGTTCGCCAGGCGCACCCTCCACTCTGTCGATCGCTTGCGACCAGTTCGGCACCGCGATCGGAATCCGACCGACGATGCGGACGTTGACAAGCTCGATCCCGCGCCCGGTGTCGCGACGCCCGAATTGCCGTTCGAACGCCGTCTCGAACAGCGCTGCGATGTCCGAAGCATCTGAACCGGCCGGTGCCGAGATCGAGAGCTCATGCGCCTGTCCCCGATAGCGCAGCTCGTACTGACGCTCGAGACCAAGGCGTCCGACATCGGCGCCCTCTTCCAGGAATTCCTGTCGGACCGCTTCGATCATCGCTTCAAATCGTGGCTGCACGGATTTCAGAGCCGCGTCGCCGAGAAGCAGCAGGACAGTCTGCGATCGATCCTTGGCCAACGCCGAACAGAGCGCGCCGAATGCCGAGAAAGCTCCAGGCGATGGCGGCACGATCACGCGCGGAATCCCGATCTCCGCGGCGACGAGGGCCGCATGGAGAGGACCGGCGCCGCCGTAGGACAGGAGTGCGAACTCGCGCGGGTCGAACCCGCGTGCGACAGATATCTCATGAACGGCCGCAGCCATCTTGGCGACGGCAAGACGGATGACAGCCTCGGCCGCTGCCGTCGTCGATTGCCCCAGCGGACCCGCAATCGTCGCCATCGCGGCATCCGCCGCATCCCAGTCGATCGTCAGCGAACGGCCGAGTTCCTGGGTCGGCCCGATCCGTCCGAGCACCACGTTCGCGTCCGTGACCGTCGGCCGCGTGCCGCCTTTGCCGTAAGCGGCGGGCCCGGGGACAGCGCCAGCGCTTTCCGGCCCGACCTGCAGACTCCCGCCCGCGTCGACCGCAGCGATGGAGCCGCCCCCAGCTCCGACCGTATGGATGTCGAGCTGGGGAAGGCGGATCACGAGCCCTTCCAGGAGGGTCTCGCGCTTCAGCGGAAAGGTCGCGTCCGCCACCAGCGCCACGTCCGTGGAGGTCCCGCCCATGTCGTAGGTGATGAGATCCGGAACATCGATCCGGCGCGCGAGATGGATCGCGGCCGCGAGCCCTGCGGCGGGGCCGGACAGCACGGTGCGAACAGGCTGAGACACAGCCGACCGGCTCGACAGTAGGCCGCCATGGGACGCGACGGTGTAGAAGCCGGAAGCCGGGCAGCGCTCGCGGATGGCTGCCGTAAGCCGGCCGATATACTCGGCCATCATCGGCATCACGTAGCCGTTGATAGCGGCCGCCGAGAAGCGCTCGAATTCGCGGATCTCGTTCAGCACGCCGGTCGATGTCGTGACATGGCGGAACCGGTGCCGCAGGATCCCGGCCGCCCGCTCCTCGTGCGAGGGGTTGCGGTAGGCGTTCACGAACCCGATGACGATCGCCTCGACGCCCTTCGCCTCAAGCTCCGCCGCGACCTCTTCCAGTCCGGCCTCGTCGAGCGGCTCGCTCACGCGGCCGTCGGCCTCGACACGTTCGCGTACGACATAGCGGTCCCGGCGCGGGATCAGAGGAGCAGGACGGCGGAAATAGGGGTCGTAGAGGCTGTTGGGCACGAGGCGGGTGGTGCGCCCGAGTTCGAGAACATCCCGGAAGCCCTGTGTGGTGACGAGACCGGTCCGGGATCCGCGGCGCTCGAGAAGCGCATTCGTCGCGACCGTGGTGCCGTGGACGATCAGCTCGATGTCCTCCGGCGCCACGCCTGAGGCTTCGAGGCCGGCGAGGACAGCCGAATCCGGCGCCGCCCGATTCGACGGGACCTTGACCGCGCGCGTTTCTCCGGTGTGCAGGTCGTGGATCGTCAGGTCCGTGAAGGTGCCGCCGATATCGATGCCGATGAAGATGCCGCCCCGGCCGGAGGATCGGGATGACTGGCCGATGCTCACGCCTGTCATCGGACCATGCCTGCGTGCAGCCGTCGGACCGCGAACTCTCCCGTGGCGGAATTCTCGCCGATCCAGACGACGTGTTCCGTCGCGACGTCAGCGAGCGAATCGACCCAGAACCGTCGCGCCGGTCCGCTGGCAGGAAGAAGCTCGACGAGGTTGCCGGATGCAGCGCCGATCGCGGTCGCAAGCGCGGTCGACAGGCGGCAGCGACCTGCGGCGAGGTCGGCGGCATTCTTGAGATCTGCTCGCGGCGCGGCGACGGCGTAGGCCTGCCGGCCCGCTTCGGTGACGAAGCCATCCTCGAGATCGGCCACAAGAGCATCCGGGCTGCGCTTCATCGGGTCGCCGAAGCCGCCGCCACCCGAGCTCTGCATGACGAGGACGTCGCGCGGAAGCAGCTTGAAATTCGCGATCTTTCCCGGGAAATCGCCAGGTTCGATCGTCTCGCCTGCGCGGCGGACGGTGTAGCGGTTCGGGGCGCCGGCCCAACCGCCATTCACGCCGGCAGGCGGAATGATGTTGCGATCGGACAGGACGGAAAGGCGGGCCTCGTCTGTCAGGATCTCGACCTCTCGGATGAGCCCGCAACCGCCGCGGGTGCGTCCCGGGCCGCCGCTATCGGGCCTGATCTCCTGGCGGAGAATGCGAAGCGGGAAGACGCGCTCGACGATCTCCGTCGACTGGATCGAGACGTTCTCGCCTTCGTTGAAGGCGCGGACCGCGACGTTGCCGTCACCGTCCGCCCAGGCACCCGTGCCTCCCGATGGATACTCGTAGAAGATGAAGCTGCGGCCGCCGATATAGGTGTGGTTCGAGGTGCCGCGAACGTCGCCGGTCAAGCGGTCCGGTACCGCCTTGGCCAGGGCCCCCATGACGGCCGCGTCGCATCCGAAGCGCACCTCGTTCAGCCCGCCGCATGGCGCCGGCTGGCGAGCGTTCACGATGGTGCCGGGCGGCGCCACGACCGTGATCGCCCGCAGCGTCCCGGAGGTGATCGGCCCCTTAGGATCGAGAAAGGACTTCACGACTGTCATGACCGAGGTCGGCGCGATGGCGGGCCCCGCGTTCAAGGGCGCGGCAACCTGGGCGGAGCTGCCGGTGAAATCCGCCGTGAGGTGATCGCCCGCGACGGTCAGTTCGACATGCACCTCGAGCGGATGCGGCGTCGCGGCATTTCCGTCGATGTAGCCCGTATGCCGAAATCGGCCGGGCGGGAGCAGCCGGAGCGCGGCCCGCATACGCCGCTCGCTCGCGTCCAGGATGTCGTCGGTCGCATCCTTGACGGTCTGATTTCCGTGCTTGTCGACGAGGGCCCGCAGCCTTCGTTCAGCCACCCGGCAGATCCCGAGCACGGCGTGGAAGTCGGATTGCGCCTCGGCGGTTGCGCGAACGTTGTCGAAGATCATCCGGAGCAGCTCCGACCGGCCGCTCTTGTCGAGCTTCAGGTAGTTGAGGCGCAGCCCTTCCTGAAGAATGTCGGTGGCTGCACCGTTCAACGAACCCGGCGTCATCCCGCCGATGTCACCCCAATGCGAGCGTACAACCACGTAGAAGATCGGCTCGGCGCCGTTATGGACGGGCCAGATCACGGCCACGTCGTTGAGATGCGTGCCGCCCGTATAAGGGTCGTTATGGAGAAGGATGTCGTCCGGCCCGATCTCACCATGGATCGCCAGCGCCCCTTCGACGGCGCCTGCAACCGGGATGATGTGGAAAGGGTGATCCTCGCCCGACTCGGCGACCAACCGCCCCCTGCCGTCGATCAGCACGCACGAGAAGTCATAGCCCTCGTAGATGATCGACGAGTAGGAGGACTGCACCATCGCGCGGCGCATCTCGCGTACGATGGAGCTCATGCCCTCGCGGATCACCGCGCTGGTCGCGACATCGATGCGCCGCGCTACATCGTGTTCGAGCGTGCTCATTGCGGGGCCCGGGCCTTCAGGAGCTTCCAGGTCGACGTCGCGTGCGCGACTGTCTCGCCGTCCTCTCGTCTTGCGAATGACTGGACGAATGAGAGGCCTCGTCCCCTTCGGAGGAAGCTCGCCTCGCAACGGACCCGTCCGGCCGTCACCGGCGCCAAGTATTGCAGCTTCATCTCGATCGTGGTGCCGGGTCCCGCGACATGGTTCAGAAGGTGCCCCATCGAAATGTCCATGGCGGTCGCAACGACGCCGCCATGGAGACTGCCCTGCGGGTTGAAGAGCGGCGGGATGGCGTCGAACGACACCGTGCAGGTCTCCTCCCCGTACTCCACCTGCAGGCCGAGCAACCGAAGAAGAAAAAACGAGCCGAATTCCTGGCGATCGTCGCCGAGGGCGCGTTCGAGCATCGCACGACCGAGCGCGTCGAAGTCGGTCATGGCCGCGCGCCGAGGTTGTCGCTGCCGGCGCCGAACGCGCCAGCACCCGCCAGCGCTTCCAGTTCGTCGGCCTCGATCGCGAGCCAGCTACGCAAGACCTCTGCCGTATGTTCGCCCAGTCGTGGCGGCGGCGAGGCCGCTTCGGCCGGTGTGTCGTCGAAGCGCAGCGCGCTCGCGATGTAGCGGACATTCCCGGCCGTCGGGTGCGCGACTTCGGCGATTTGGCCGCGGGTGGCGAGTTGCGGCGCCTCGCAGACCTCGCCGACGGTCTTGATGTCGCCGCATGGGATGCCGGCTTCCGACAGGAGCTTCACCCAATGACGACGCGGCTTCGCGAGGATGATGGGCGTCAACACGGTCATCAGTTCGACCCGGTGTGCGGCGCGGTCGCGCGCCTTCGCAAAGCGCGGGTCCGTCTCCAGTTCGTTCTGCCCGAGAGCCTCGCAGAACAACGACCAGAACTTGTCGTTCGCCACGCCGATATTCACCCAGCCGTCCTCTGCCTCAAACGTCTCGTAGGGACTGATGGTGGGATGGGCATTGCCACGGCGGCGTGGTGTCTGCCCGGTGGCAAAATACATGCCGGCATTGAACGTCAGAAGCGACGCCATCGCGTCCAGCATCGCGACGTCAACACGTCCGCCCTGCCCCGTGCGGTCGCGCTGCGCAAGCGCGGCGAGCACGGCCTGGGCCCCGTATAATCCGGTCACGAGATCGGCAATGGACGTGCCGACTTTCATGGGCGGCCCATCCGCCTCGCCCGTGATGTCCATGACGCCGCTCTCGCCCTGGATGATCAGATCATAGCCGGGACGCGTCGCGTCTTGCCCCGTGCGTCCGAAGCCGGAGATGGAACACAGGATGAGGCGAGCATTGTCCCGCGCCAGGACGTCGTATCCGAGCCCCAGCCTCTCCATCGTGCCGGGACGGAAGTTCTCGACAACGACGTCTGCCGACCGAGCTAGCCTGACGACGAGATCGCGCCCTGCCGTCGATTTCAGATCGACGGCGCAGCTGCGCTTGTTCCGGTTGATGGACAGGAAATAGGCGCTCTCCCCACCGCCGACGAAAGGCGGACCATAGGTGCGGCTTTCGTCACCCTTCCCGGGTTCTTCGATCTTGACGACGTCGGCCCCGAGATCGCCGAGCTGCATCGTAGCGTATGGCCCCGATACGACCCGGCAGAGGTCGAGAACGCGGATGCCGTCGAGCGCCCGACCGTCAGACCATGACATCGGCAAGGCCCATCATCGTGAGGACGAGGATGTCGGGCTGATGAGGCGTGATGCCGAAGGGCCGGCTGCGGCGGTCGATGAAGGCGGTGTGCATGCCAGCCGCCTTCGCGCCGATGCAATCGAAGGCGTGGTTCGCGACGAACAGGACTTCGTCCATGGACACGCCCAGGATCTCCGCGGCCTTCGTGTAGGTCGCGACATGCGGCTTGAAGGCGTTCGCCTCGGCGACCGAGATGACCGTGTCGAACGGGATGCCGTGGTATTGCTTGGCCGTCTCGAGCATGTCCGGATCGCCATTCGACAGGACGACGAGCTTGTACTTCGTCTGGAGGCGGGCCAGCGCGTCCGGCACCTCCGGAAAGCAGCGCAGCTTCTCGATCTCGGACACGAGCCACCGCACCTCCTCCATCG
>CAXUKK010000197.1:0-6074 GCA_964251455.1 uncultured Enterovirga sp. | reverse complement strand
GATCATTGCGTTGCAGCGATAATGCTGGCGCCGACCCTAGGCAGCCTTGCCGGATTCAGGCGCACTCAGCTCGGCACTGTTCGGCTTCGATAAATGCCGAGCGAGACACTCAGCGAAATCACGAGAGCGTACAGGCTTGCGCATCACGTCCGCGACCCCGGCGCGTCTCACCCTTGCCAGATCCAGGAGAGTATCGGGCCCTGCCAGCAGGATGACGGCAAGGCCCGGGCACCTTTGGATCAGCTCTCCCGCGATAGGGAGCGCGTCCAACGCAGGCGGCAGGTGCTCCAGTAGGGCAGCCTGAAAACGGTGCGGGTCCGCCTCAAGGGCGGCGAGTGCCCCTCCGGCACTCTCGTACCCGACAGGTTCGTAGCCGAGCGCCGCGAGGATCTCCTCGTCCAAGAGCAGATCTTTCTGCAGCGCCCGGACGAGTAGAACCGTTTGGCCAAGGCCTCTACGAGGCATGCCGTCGAGAGTGCCTGTCTGTCCGTCTGCCGCTTCGGGAAGAAACACCTGAACCTTGGTGCCGGTGCCCGGCCGGCTGACCACATGGATGCCGCCGGACCAGGCTGTCACGATGCCGTGGACGGTCGAGAGGCCGAGCCCGGTGCCGCTTCCGACCGGCTTCGTGCTGAAGAACGGCTCGAACATGCGCCGCATCGTGGCCGGCGGGATACCCGGCCCGCCATCCGCGACCTCCAGGCACACGAAGCGCCCGCGTCCGAGATGGCCATGGGACAACGAGCGGTCCGCGCCGATCTCCTCGACAGTGAGGCGCACGGTGATCATTCCGACACCGTCCATGGCGTGGGCGGCATTCGTGCAGAGGTTCAGCAGGACCTGCTGGAACTCTGTCGCATCGCCCGCGACGGCGATCCCCTGCGCCAGCATCGGACGAAGAATGATCGTGTCAGGCAGGGATGCACGCAGCAGGTCCAATGCCTCCTGCGCCACCGCGGCGGCGTCCAGTCGCTCCGCTGTCCGCTCCCGCTGGCGTCCAAAAGCCAGTACGTTGTTGATGACCGCCTGGGCACGGCTGCCGCCCCTGATGATGTGCTCGAGATGCCGGCGTACGGCTGGATCCTTGCGCAACGCCAGTTGCGCCATTTCGGCATGGCCCAGCATGCCGCCGAGGATGTTGTTGAACTCGTGCGCGATGCCGCCCGCGAGCGTGCCGAGCGACTCAAGCCGCTGCGCTTGGGAGAGCCGCAACTCGAGATCCTGGCGCTCCTCCTCGCCGCGGGCGCGGCGCAGTGCCATCCCGAATATCTCGGCCGCCATGCCCAGCGCCAACCGGTCCTGCTCGGCCCAGCCGGCCATGTGGGGCGGCGACTTGAACAGGACGTAGCCGCGGCTCTCTTCCAGGCCGCCGAGCGGAAAGGCGGACCAGCTGTCGCCGCGGCGTCGCTTTCGCCTCCATCCAGCCAGGCGGCCGATCAGCCCCTTCGGGGGCTCTGCCGCGCCGGGATCGGCGAAGACCCTTACCGAAACCTCGGCGCGCGCCAGCAGCTCGTGCGGACAGGGTTCGGTGCTCTTCTCGGGCCAGTGACCAGCGAGAAGGACCTCACCATGCTCGTCGGCCGTGACGACGTGGACCTCCTCAGCACCCGTATAGCGTGCGAGCAGTGTCAGCGCCGGGGCCATGCCGTGGCTGGCGCGCTCCGACGGCAGGGCCACGAAGTGACTCGATATCGCAGCCGTCGCGTGTTCGAGTGCGACCCGGCGCTTCAGGGCTTCCGCCTGGCGCCGCAATCGAAACAGCAGGGCGGCCACGTACGCTGCGAGCATGAGCGCCCCGGCATACAGTCCTCGCTGCATCCAGCGGGCGCGTACTTCCATGAGACGGCGCGCGTGCAGATATTCCCCGCGCAGGGCGCGTATATGATCCGAGACGAACGTCGTCTGCAGCTCCATCGCAAGCCTCTCCACCACGGGAAGGCTCGCGAGCAGGAGGGCGCCGTGGGCGAGGAGCGCTCTCTGGTCCGTGTCGGTCGATACACGGGCCTTGAGCCGCGCCAGGATGGAATCGACCTCCTCCTGCCGGTACTGCGCAGGGTCGTTCACGAAGCGGAGCATCGCGATGCTTGCCGCCCCTAGATCGGCCGCGAGTGCCGGATCGGACACGTCGCGGGTGAGACGCTCGATCGAGTGGGTGAAGATCTGGATCGAGTTCTGCACCAGTGCGTTCCGGGTCTTGAACCGCTCGAGCACGTCGCCCCGGGTGTCCAAGGCCGATACGAGTTCGTCCGCCGCGCGTTTGATGGCCAGTGCGGCGTCACGGTCCGGAATATTTCGTGTGTTCCACAGCTCGGATGCGATCCGTCGCAGGCTGCCGATCCGCTCGTTCAGCGGATCGTAGCTCCGCAGCAGGCCGGCCCGGGCCTGCAGCACGTCACGCTGGAGCGCGGCGTCGTCCAGGAAGGCCCTAAGCAGGCTCGTCAACACGCGCTCATGCTCGCGGGGATGCGGCGCTGCTTCGCGAACGAGCGTGAAGCCGGCAAAAAGCAGTGCCACGGCCGCGACGAGACCAACCGCGCGGAGCAGGTTCACGGCTGTGCGTTGCCCTCGCTCTGACGGAGCGGCCTGCCGTTCCACTCACCCGTGAGGGTACCAAGGAAGCCAACGATCAGCTCGATCTCGGCCTGCGGTAATTCGCGGCCCAACTGGGTCCGGGCCATGATCGCTACGGCGTCGTCGAGCTTCTCGACCTCGCCGTCGTGGAAATAGGGCGCCGTGAGCGCGACGTTGCGCAGGCTTGGAACCCGGAACACGAAACGGTCCTCTTCGAGCCCGGTCAGCGCGTACCGGCCGAGATCGGCCTGCGTGACGGCTCGTCGGCCGCTGAACGGATCGGCGAAGATGCCGAATTTCTGGTAGAGGTTACCGCCGACATTCGCGCCCTGATGGCAGGCTGTGCAGCCATAGCTCTCGAACAGTCGGAAGCCGCGTTCCTCGCCGTTCGTGATCGCGGCTCGATCACCCTTCAGGTAACGATCGAAGCGGCCGTTCGGCGTAATCAGCGAGCGCTGGAATTCGGCCAGTGCATCCAGGACGTCAGCCTTGCTCCAGCGCGTCCCGTAGATGGCGCCGAAGCCGCTGCGATAACCTTCATCTGCCGCTAGCACCTTCAGGATCTCGGTCCAGTCGCCGTTCATCAGGTCCGGGTCGGTGATGACGGACGCGTTTTCCTCTTCGATGGTCCGGAAGTTCCCGCGCCAGTTCAGCCTGTGATTCAGGGCGGCGTTGAAGACGCTCAGCGCGTTGAACGCGTGCTGTCCGGAGCTACCCTGCGAGCGGCTCAGGCCGCCGGTCCCGCCGCGCGAGAGATCGTGGCAGGACGCGCAGGCAAGGTTGCCTTGGCGCGACAGTCGGACGTCGCCGAACAGCCGGCGGCCGAGCAGGACCTTGTCGGCTCGCGTCGGAAGGGGCTCGAGCGGCGTGATCGGCGAGGTAACGGCGGCACGGCTGGCCGTCGGCTCCTCGGCACCCGCGAGCATCGCGAAGCAGCCGCCGACCAGTAGCCAGCCCGCGGGCATGACCGCGCAGACAATGGCAAGCCGGATAGCTTGCATTCGGGCCATCTCAGCTCAGCTCGACGGACGCCGACAAGACGTACCCGGCTCCGCGCTCGGTCTTGATAAGCGCCGGCTGGCTCGGGTCGAGCTCCAGCTTGCGGCGCAGTCGCAGGATCAGGACGTCGATGCTGCGGTCATAGACTTCGTCGTCGTGAACACGGCTCGCGTTGAGAAGCTGTTCGCGCGACAGCACGTGCTGCGGCGAGCGAAGGAAAGCCGAGAGCAGATTGAACTCGGCCGCCGTGAGACGGATCAGCTCGCCCTCTGGCGAGGTGAGGCGTCGCGCCTTCATGGAGAGTTCCCAGCCGGCAAAGTGGTAGACCGAGCGGTCCGCCTTGCGCCTGGCAGCCGCGCTGGCGCCTTCCGCTCGCCGGAGCACCGCGCGCACCCGCGCGAGCAGCTCTCGCAGACTGAAAGGTTTGGTAATGTAGTCATCGGCCCCGAGCTCCAGGCCGACGACCTTGTCGGCCTCCTCACGTCGGTTCCCCGTGATGATGATAACGGGCGAGTCGACCCGGGCCGAGAGCGACCGCATCAGATCGAACCCGTCATCGTGCCCGAGTTGGAGGTCGAGAATGATCAGGTCAGGCGGCAGCTGTGCGAGAGCTCGCGTCATGGCCGCGCCGTCGTGCGCGCGGCTGACCTGGAAGGAGTGACGGGTGAGATAGTCGCCAACGAGGTCGCGCATGACCACGTCGTCATCGACGACCACAACATGCTTTCCCGGCATAAGGCCTCCGTCAAGATTGAGGACACGTGCGGGGCGATCGCTCTGCGCCGGGCACATGGTGAAGCGTCTGACCGCGGTTCCCGGTGGGCCTGATCACGCTCGCGAGGATTTTCCGCAGCTGGCTGGTTCGTCGGGTCGGCTCCAAGAATGGACGACGAGCTGCCCCGACCTCCCTCTGATCGGGACGAGCCTCCCGGGTCCGAGATGTTCCTCGGCAGCACGGGGAAACGCCGAGCCGGCAGCCTCCAGGAGTGTCCGGCTGAACACGATCGCCGTTGTCTGGCTGGACGCCAATTCGAGCAGGCGGCTCGCCACATTCACGTCGTCGCCGATGATCGTGACCGATCCCGGCGGCCAGTTGCCGAGCCGTGCGACCAGCACGTGGCCGAGATGTGCCCCGATCCGGACACCAGCCGGAGCGGCCCATTCTCCTTGCAAGGAGATCCAGTTCGCGACGCGCTCGACGAGATCAAGCGCAACCTGGGCGGCCCGAGAGGCAGCATCTCGCGGCGATCCGTCGGTGAACGCTATTAGGGCGCCATCGCCATGGTAATTAAGCACAAGGCCGCCGGCATCGAGCACCGTCGTGTCCACGATCCGGTAGAAGGCGGCCAGCATCGCGTGCGTCCCCTCCAGGCCGACGCGCTCGCTTGCTCCGGTGAAGCCGGCGAGATCGACGAACAGGATCGCGGCGCTTCGGCGGATCGGATCCTGCAGGCGATACACTGGCCGTCGCACAGAGATGCCCGGCGAGGATCGTGCGAGACCGCTCATCCGCCTTGAAGGTGAGCTTTGAAGCAGGCGCGTCATTTATCCTCGCTTTCAGCGACCGGACCGTCGCACCTCGAACTCGGTGCGGAACTTCAGTGAGAATCAGAATGCCAAGATGCCGTTCGATCGGGTCCATGACAGCGTCGTCCTAGTGCGTTGCCTAAGCGTTTCGACGGAATGCTTTCGCGTTACATCTTCAACATCGAAGCTATCTTGGGACTATCGAAAGTGACGACGGGCGCTCCGCGCACGCTTGACGGAGAGCTGTTCCTGAGCGGGTCGGGACGGCGACGGTGCGAACGGCGTTGATCATGGCGCTGACCCTGCTTAGGGAGGGACGCCGACCTTAATGGCAATCGCGAGAAAGGTGCTTTCTAAGTTGGACAAGCCTGTTTGCGTTCCTGTCGACGCTGGCGACAGAACTGCGTCGGTGGTCAACTCTTTGGTCTGAGGATGAAAGATCCTTCCGAAACAGGTCTGGACCACATCGATCTCAAGATCCTGCGGGCACTTCACGCGGAGGGTCGGTTGACCAATGCCGAATTGGCAGCGCGCGTTGGTGTCAGCCCTGCGACATGTCACCGACGAACCCGCCGACTGTTCGACGAGGGACACATGACTGGAGTCCGTGCAGAGGTCGCACCCGCCTCAGTCGGTCTAAGCACCCTCGTGGTTGTCGGCGTCATGCTTGACCGCTCCACACCCGACAGCCGCCACAGCTTCGAAAAGGCCGTGCTGAAGGTGAAGGAGGTTCTAGACTGCGTCCTGGTGGCGGGCGAGTTCGACTACTTCCTGAAAATACGTGCTCGCGACATGGACCATTTCAACAAGCTGCAGGGCGACATTTTGATCGCTCTGCCCGGGGTCCGAAACACGCGGACGTTTTTCGTCATGAGGATGGTCAAGGAAAACGCGTTGCTGCCCTTCTGAGTGCGGGGGGAGCACTAAATTTTTCGGCTTGGACCAGGTCCGCTTCGACCCGTTCGGCGGAAAGGCAT
>CAXUKK010000196.1:0-6191 GCA_964251455.1 uncultured Enterovirga sp. | reverse complement strand
GCTGGATATACCAGCTGAGAGTGCTGGCCTGCGTCCTGCAGGTTCGTCGCCATGACCTAAGACGCAGTTTGCGGAACGGGTCGATCGCCGTCCCGGCGCTCTTCAGCCGCGTGGCGACTGCGAGAACGCGGTCGACAAGGACGGGCGACAGCCCGGCCGAGGGTTCGTCGAGCATGAACGTGAAGGCCTCCTCGAGGCGCTTCATCTGGTTCGTGCGAGGAACAGGGTGGCCCGCAAGCAGCAGGTTGTGGTGGACCGAGGGGCCGGAGACGATTCCGATCTGCTTGGCTCTCGCCGACGCAGCGACCTGCATCACGAGCAACCGGGCGCAAAGCCGGGTCGGACCAGGCGCGATGGTAACCGAAAGTTTATCATGGTCGGTCAAATTCGGAGCTGCTCCTGCGAGTGGAGCAGCGTCTGCGTGAACAACCATGCTCGACCGATCAGCTCAGGCCACAATCGGCGCGTGCTTGCGGCACCTCTACATAGTCCCCAGCGAGCGCGAGTCGTCCGCGCAACATTCCAGTCTGATCAGCGAGCTTGAGCATACCGAGACGCCGTCTCGTAAGACGCTGACAGCAAGCGATGACGTCTTCAGCACGAACGTCGAGACGGGCAGGAGTGCGGGTCGCAGTCAGCAATAATCCAGGCAGTCCAAGGTCCCGCACCCTCCGATGAGCTCGGAGGGTCGGACGGTGTTTAGCGGCTTCGTGAGCACGACGGCGTCGGCCCGCTCTCCTGCCGCGGGATCACCGGTCTCCGAGCGTGATCCAAGCCGGGGCGTGGTCGCTCGCGTTGTCCTCGCCGCGAACCTCTCGGTCCACCCCGGAATCGAGCAGCCGGCGGGTCAAGTCTCCCGTCAGGAGCAGGTGGTCGAGGCGCAGGCCGGCGTCCCTGGACCAGCGATTGCGCTCGTGGCTCCAGAACGTGAACATTGGCGCGCCCGGGTGAGCGTGGCGGAGCGCATCGGTCCAGCCGCGACTCACGAGCAGCTGATACGCCGCCCGGCTTTCCGGCCGAAGCAAAGCATTTTCGGCGTAAGAGGCTGTCGAGTAGATGTCAGCATCGGTCGGCACGACGTTGTAGTCGCCTGCGAGCACGACAGGCACCCTTTCGTTCTGCAGGTAGGTCGCATGTTCGATCAGCCTGTCGAACCAGCGGAGCTTGTACTCGAACTTGGGTCCGGGAACTGGATTGCCGTTGGGCAGGTAGATCGAGGATACGATGATCCCATTCACGGCGGCTTCGATATACCGGGCCTGTTCGTCACCTGGATCGCCCGGCAACTCGGTCCGCGTCAGGATTGGATCTGAACCACGAGCCAGGATCGCCACACCGTTCCAGGTTCTCTGCCCGCGCCATACTGCCCCATAGCCGGCCTCCCGAAAGGCGGCGGCAGGAAAGCGCCCATCCTCGCATTTCAGCTCTTGCAGACAGGCGACGTCCGGCTTCGTGGCGCTGAGCCAGCGCAGAAGGTTCGGCAGGCGCTTGTTCACGTCGTTCACGTTGAAGGTCGCGACCCGGAACCCGATGCGCGGTTTAACTCTGCCTTTGACCATTGGTCAGCTATGTTCTTTTCCCGTTCTCAGCCATTCAGTTCGGGTGAGAGCGTTCCCACTCGAAATCATGTTGAGCCTGCCGGTTCCGGCTTGAGCCAGGAGCGTGGCCGGCGAGGTGGACGCGCAGGCTGGCGGTCCGGCCGCGGAGCGGGATCTCTGCCTCCTGGTCGAAGGACGGGAGCCGACCAACACGCCCTGCCGCCTCGAGGCAGTCATTCGAAATCACGATCGCGCAGCACAATTCGCGCGTAGCCTGCTCCAAGCGGCTCGCAACGTTCACGACGTCACCGACCGCGGTGAACTCGACCCGCCGTTCCCACCCGAGGTTGCCGACGAAGACCGGCCCCGAGTGAACTCCGATCGAGAGAGTCAGGGCGGCCGCGCCGCGCCTGCTCCGTTTGCCGTTCCAGCGCTCCATCTCCGTCCTCAAGGCGAAGGCGCATGCAACAGCGCGGGCGGACGCGTCCTCCTCGTCCTGAAGTGCCCCGAATGTGGCCATCAGGCCGTCGCCCAAGAACTTGTCGAGAGTTCCGCGATGGCCGAATACGACACGCGAACTTCGCTCCTGGAAACTGCGGAGAAGGGCGAACGTGCGCTCGGGCGTAAGGCGCTCCGTGAAGGCCGTGAAGCCGACGATGTCGGCGAACAGCACGGCAACCTGCCGATTCGCCGGCCTGCCGAAATCGGGCGAAGACGGATCGGCTAGAGCATCGGCCACATCCGGCGAAACGTAGCGCGCGAGATCCGCACGGAGGACGTCGGAACGCACCTGAGCACGCAAATGCGTGCGGCCCCGGTGGACCGCGACGGCCAGGAGTCCCGTCAGGATGGCGGTCGCGACGAGTTGCGTCAGCCATTGCGGCAAGCTCACATAGGTCGGGCTCAGGTAGACGGCGAGCAGATCCTGGTCGGAGCGCTGCAGCAGGATGTCGCCGTAGCGCTGCGAGTCCGGCGCAAGGTAGAGGACGAGAAACGCACCCGACCAGATCGTCGCGATCGTCGCGCCAGTCCACAGCACGCGACGCGGCGAGTAAGTGAGGGCGGCCTCCCCGAGAAGCAGCAGGAGGAGAAGGAAGTTGTGGCTCCTCAGGCGGGTCTGGATCGGCCAGTCGATCCAGATCATGCCGGTCGGAATATTCAGCACCGCCGCCGTGATCAGAGCTACGTCGAGCACGACAAAGGCTAGCTTGATGATTTCGGCGTGGCGGTGATGCCGCAGCCGGAACGGAACGTAGCCGAAGAGAAAAAACGCGGCCGCGAAGCACAGATAAACCAAGTCGCGCGGCCAGGGGACAAAGGCGAGAAGTGCGCATCCGACAATCAAGATGGCGACGCTGCGACCCCGAAACGCGAACACGAGGCCTGCATCCTCGGCCCGACGGACGCCGTCGCGGGCAACAATCGCCTCAGCTTCGCCCCTGACGCCTCGCCAAGCCATCAACCACTCCAGCCCCAGTGGAGCGGCTTCTCGCTGCGTGTCGTGTCATCAGCAAGTCCGAATCATGGGCTGCCCTGGGCGCTTCGCAGTTCGGTCACGCTTCGTCAACGACCGAGTTCCGCAACGTCCCGACCGCCTCGATCGTCACTTCCACGGAGTCGCCAGGCTTCATGAACACGGGCGGCTTGCGGGCATAGCCCACCCCCGAGGGAGTTCCGGTCAGCACGACGTCGCCGGGTTCCAGCGTCATCGCCTCGGTCAGGATCGCGATCACCTGCGCGACGGGGAAGATGAAGTCGTGCGTGTTCCCGTCCTGCAGGATCTCGCCGTTGAGCGTGGTCGTGAGCCGCAGCCCGTCGCCACCGTCCGGCAGCTCGTCCGGCGTGACGAGATCGGGCCCGAAGCCGCCGGTCCCATCGAAGTTCTTGCCCATCGTCCACTGGGTCGCCTTGCGCTGGTAGTCGCGAATGGAGCCCTCGTTGAAGATCGAGTAGCCCGCGATGATGCCGTAGGCGTCCTCGCGTTTGACGTGGCGCGCCTTGCGGCCGACGACGAAGACGAGCTCGCCCTCGTAGTCGAACTGATCCGAGCAGCGCGGCCGCACCAGCGCTTCGCCATGCGCGACGAGGGAGGTGGCGCCGCGCATGAAGACGTCCGGATACGCGAGCGGCTCGGCCCCGCCCTCGCGAGCATGGGCCGCGTAGTTGCGGCCGATGCAGATGATCTTGCCCGGCCGCTCGATAAGCGGCCGATACCGGAGCGAAGTCTCGTCCAGCCGTGACTGCCCCGTCACGCTCTCGGCAGCCTTGGCAGCACGGGCCATCAATTCCGGCCCGCCGGCCACAAGCCCACCGACGCCGTCGGGCAGCGTCGGATCAACGCGCCGAAGGTCGTAAACGCCGTCGTCTCGTCTCACCGCGAGCGTGTCGCCGGCACCTGAACGGACAGAGGAAAAACGCATCCAGAAACTCCTGAAACTCTGGGGGGAAGCTCCGCCCGGGCCGGTGGCGAGGCGGAGCGGTCGGGTGGGTCGGGTGTGGGCTACTGCAGCTCGCGACGGACGATCGCGGCGCCTTCCGCGAGGGCACGGAGCTTTCCGAACGCGGTCTCCCGCGACAGGTACTTCATGCCGCAATCGGGGGCGGGAACGAGCTTGTCCGCCGGGACGTATTTCAGGCCGGCACGGATGCGGTCGGCGACGGCCTCCGGTGTTTCGACCGCCTTGTCGCCGAGGCTCAGCACGCCGAGCAGGATGGACTTGCCGGACAACTCCTTGAGCACGCCGAGGTCGATCTTCGGCTGGGCGGCCTCGATCGAGATCTGGTTGGCGGTACAATCCGCGAGCTGCGGCAGGAACGAGTAGCCCGACGGCTTCTCGTGCACCATGGCGGCGTAGCCGAAGCAGAGATGGACGACGGTCGGGCCCTCGACCCCTTCGAGCGCGCGGTTGATCGCCTTCACGCCGTAGCGATACGCCCCCTCGGGCCGGCCCTGAAGCCAGGGCTCGTCCAACTGGATGACGTCGGCACCCGCCCGTCTGAGGTCCTTCAGCTCCTCGTTGACGACGACCGCGAACGCCATCGCCATCTCCTCGTCGTCGGCATAGAACTCGTTCTTTGCCTGCTGCGCCATCGTGTAGGGACCCGGCAGCGTGATCTTCGTCTTGCGGTCGGTGTTGCGGCGCAGGAACTCGATGTCACGTACCTCGACGGCCTCCCGCCGACGGATCGGCCCGACCACGCGCGGCACGATCGTCGGCTGCCCCGTGCGCCCGATGACCTCGCCCGGATTGTCGTTGTCGATTCCCTCGAGCGCCGTCGCGAAGCGGTTCGAGTAGCTTTCGCGGCGCATCTCGCCATCCGTGATGATGTCGATCCCGGCGCGCTCCATGTCGCGGATCGCAAGCAGCGTGGCATCGTCCTGGGCCTGTTCAAGATGCGGCTCCGGCACTCGCCAGATGTCGCGCGCGCGAACCCTCGGCACGAGTTTCGACCCAAGCAGCCCGCGGTCGACCAGCCAATCGGGCTGGGGGTAGCTGCCGACCACGGTTGTCGGAAGAAGCTTGCTCATCATCAGAAATTCGCTCCGGGATCATGCGTCGGTCATGCCGCCGAGTAGCTGCGAAGCTCGTCCGACACGTAACCGTTGAGTGGCTGCGCGATCCGCCCAGAGCGGATCGGCATGAGGGCCGGCGGGAAGTCCTGCCGGATCGTGATGTCGCGGCCGGCGATCTCGTCGAGGAAGCGCGGCAGGTGCTTCATGGCGCCGGTCGGCAGGTCGTGGATGACGATCAGCGTCCAGTCCTGCCGCTCGCATTGCGCGACTGCGCGCTCGACCCAGCCGTCCGGATCCTCCCAGTCGCGCGGGATCGCGTTCCAGAGGACGCAGGTATAGCCGCCGGAAACGAGGTGATCGACCGCCGCGCCGGAGAGGAGGTTGCGGTTGATGATGCCGCCGTTGCCGAAAGGTCGAAACAGCCGGTCGGGGTGAGCGAGGTCCCCAAGGAGCGCCTGCGTGCGGCCGATCTCCGCTGCGGGCGCGTCCGGCTCGCGCCGAAGCCCGAGAGGGATCGAATGCGTGAAGGTGTGATTGCCGATCCAGTGCCCTTCAGCATGGGCGCGCTTCGCGACCGCCTGTGCGCGGCCGTCGAGCAGCTTCTGGCCGATGAGGAAGAAGGTCGCCAGGATCCCGCGCCCGCGCAAGAGGTCGAGCACGGCGGGCGTGACATCCGGCTCCGGCCCGTTGTCGAAGGTGAGCGTGAGGCTTCGCGTCATCCGGGCGCGACCCCGGCCGGCTGGGTTCCAATGGCGCGGGCAGCCGCGCGGGGCGCCTTGTCGGCGGACTTGCTTGCGAGCCGCCAGGAGGCCGTGCGCCGTTCGGCCAACTGGACGATCCCGTCGAAAGCGACCGCGAGAACGAGCACGAGGAGGATCGCTGCAAAGACGTGCGGGCTATCCAGCACAGTCCGGTAGCTGGTGATCAGGTAGCCGATCCCGGCTGACGAGACCAGCATCTCGGACACGACCACGCCAACGATCACGAGCGCGCCGCCGATCCGGAAGCTCGAGAGCACGGTGGGAATGGCAGCCGGCACGACGACGCGGAGGATACGCTGAGGCAGCGTCGCACCCATCGAGCGCGCCGCAACGAGGAAATGCGGGTCGATGGTTGCGATACCGGCGGCTGTGCCGAGC
>CAXUKK010000195.1:0-6198 GCA_964251455.1 uncultured Enterovirga sp. | reverse complement strand
TCTCACGACCCATTCCTCGCGAGGCAAAACAGCGCCCTTCCGCCGTCCTCCGCTGTGCTGCGGGCCTTCGGCTGCGGCGGCGGCGCGTCCCGGTCTTCTGTCCAGCGCCAAGCCCAGCTACTCGGGCACCTGCTTCATCGAAATAGCGTCAGCCGCCGGCGAAGCCGGTTTCGAGGCAGGCGCAGCGTCGATTGGCAGCGGCACCCTGATGGCGCTCGCGCCGGGCAAGGGGATCATCGCGCACCGCAATGCCGACGGGACCGTTGCCGGCTACGTCGCGCTCAACAAGCCAAAGGAGTGGATAAGGTCTGTCGACTTCAGCGACGCACAAGCCGGTCGGGCTTTCATCGCAAAGCAGTTCGAAGGCTGGGCTTCGCACCTCACCGACCTCATCACGGGCAGCAGTGCCGATCCGGTGCTTCGTCCGATCCATGCGTTGCCGGTCGAGCATGAGTGGCCTCGGATCACAGGCCTAACCCTGATCGGCGACGCGGCGCATCTGATGTCCCCTTTCGCCGGCGAGGGAGCCAATCTTGCCATGTATGACGGTGCGGAACTCGCCCAGGCGATCATCGCCAATCCCGGTGGTATCAATGCGGCGCTTCATGGCTATGAGCGCGACCTCTTCTCCCGAAGCCGCGAAATCGCAAGCATGTCCGCGCAGAACCTCAAGACGTTCTTTAACGACACCGCGCCCCACGGCGCGGTCGATCTCTTCAAACAGCTCGCCGCATCCAGCGAGTTGCCGGGCGACATTCCGGCATGACCGCCTCTTGGACGGCTCGCCGAGCGTCGTTTCGGGTGGGCATTAGCCGCAGGCTGCCCCGTAAAGCCGACATCTCTTTCCATTACCCTTCCGTGCGGATCCGCCGCTTAGAAACTCCTCGGAACGTGCACGGGAACCGCTTCGATGGCATCATGGCTACGAACGGCGGATGGGTCATTCTGCTCGGGCGAGCCTACGCGCCAAATCCGCCGTCGATCGAGTGCATGGAGCCCGTGATCCCGCGCGCACCGGCGCCGGCGAGATAAAGGACCAGCCCGGCTACCTCGTCGGGCGTACCATGCCGCTTCAACGCCATCACCGCGTGCATCTGCTTGACATGCGGCCCGCCCGCCGGGTTCATGTCCGTGTCTGTCGGCCCCGGCTGCACCACGTTCACCGTGATGCCGCGGTCCCCGAGATCCCTCGCCAGTCCGCGGGCCATCCCCTGCAGCGCCGACTTGGTCATCGCGTAAGCCGTGATGCCGGGCAGCGGCACCCGATCCGCGTTGACCGAGCCGATCAGGATGATCCTACCGCCGTCCGGCATGTCCCGCGCAGCTTCGACGGCCGCGTGGTAGGCGCCGCGCACGTTCACGTCGATCATCCGGTCGACGGCGTCGGGATCGATCGAGAGGGGATCGCCCGACACGAAGAGTCCGGCGTTGTAGACCAGCACGTCGAGCGGTCCCGCCGAGCGGATGGCTTCGATCAGACCGGAACGGTCGGCCGCATCGGAGACCATGGCCGTCGCCCCGGCCCGCGCGGCCACCCCGTCCGCCGCCTCGCGCGACCCTGCATAGGTGAAGGTCACGTCCGCGCCATCGGCGGCGAACGCGGCGACTATCGCCGCACCTATGCCTCGGCTTCCACCGACCACCATCACCTTCCTCGCGTGGGACATTCGTGCAGCCTCTCATAAGCCTTCGTGGAAGGCCGCGGCCTCACGTGAGAAGACCTGGAGGACCGTCGCCAGCATTAGGCTGCCGTCGGTCGCCGACCATCGGACCCTATCCTCATCGTCGAATCGCGCCCGATGTAGGCGCATCGCGCAGGATCGGTTCAGGACTCCCGGAAAAGCTCGTCCTGACGATCGACGTAGGGCTGGAAGGTCTGCAGGGGCCAGTTCTGGTCGATCGTCGACAAGCGCTCGACACACTTCCAGACGCCGCCACGCTTCTCCCATGAGTCCTCGTAGATGCCGGTCGAGACGGTGCCCTGGATCTCGTGGCGCCACTTCACGATCCAGCGCCAGTTGGCCGTCGCGTGATTACCGCTCCCCTCGATGCTGAAGGGTCCGAGGTCGTGGCTCCACTTCTCGATCGGGAAGACGCTGTGGGCGTAGTCGTACATGCGCTTCAAGCCTTCGGGACCGTCGAAGAGCGCGTCACGCAGGTCGCGGACCGTCATCTTTCCCTCCGGCCAGTACAGATCGACGTAGGCGCCGGCCTGCTCGCGGCCCCAGCCAGCGTCGATGCGCTTCTGATGGAGGTTCATCTGCTCGAAGATCGCGAAACGATCCTCGACCGGTAGGGTGTTCGCATCGTCCACGCGCGTCTCCTTCGACCACTTCGTCTCTGACCGCAGATAACCCTCCACCGTCCGTTCGGACACCGGCAGGCTTCGGACGCACCGTTCCGTATTCCGGCTGCGACGACGATCCGGCCGTGATCGAGCACGCAGCAATCGACCTTTCGAGTAACCCTCGAACGGCCTCATCAAGTCCGAGCTGGCGCCTTCCCGACGATCAGACCGCCTCAACCGCCTCGTCGGTCTCGTCGACGGCTGCGAGTATCTCGCGCACGCGCGGAACCACCTCGGTCCCGTAACGCTCGATGGAATCCATCATGACGGCATGCGGCAGGGTTCCGGCGCTGTACTTGAGCTGGAAGCGCGCAGGCTCCAGCAAGCGAACGGTGCGCGCGATCTTCGCCGCCACCGTTTCGGCGGACCCCACGTAGAGCGAACCCGCCTCGATCTCGTGCTCGAAGGCCTCCCAGGTGAGTGGCGGCCAGCCCCGTTCGGACCCGATGCGGTCGTGCATCGCCCGGTAGTGCGGCCAGAAGCGTTCGCGCGCTTCGTCGTCGGTGCCGGCGACGTGACCCGGCGAATGAACGCCGACCGGAAGCGGCGGCTTGCCGAACTCGCCGAGCGCGCGCTGGAATAGGTCGACGTAGGGTCTGAAGCGCGCGGCATCGCCGCCGATGATGGCGAGCATCACCGGTAGGCCGTAGTGCGCGGCCCGGACGATGGATTGCGGACTGCCTCCCACGCCGATCCATGTCGTCAGCGGCTTCTCCGTGCGCGGAAAGACCTCGGCATCGACCAGCGGTGGCCGCAGCGCGCCCTGCCAGGTCACCCGCTGCTCGCCCAGCAGCGCCGAGAGCAGGTCCAGTTTCTCCTCGAACAGCTGCTCGTATTGCTCGAGTGGCAGCCCGAAGAGCGGGAAGGATTCGGTGAAGGAGCCACGGCCGACGATCAGCTCCGCGCGGCCGTCCGAGACCGCGTCGAGAGTCGCGAACCGCTGGAACACCCGCACCGGCTCGTCCGAACTCAGGACCGTGACCGCGGAGCCGAGCCTGATCCTCTCCGTTCGGCCCGCCACCGCCGCCAGCACCATCTCCGGCGAGGAGACGGCGAAGTCGGCGCGGTGATGCTCGCCGACCCCGAAGAACCCTATGCCGACCCTGTCCGCCAGGACCGCCTCCTCGACCACCTCGCGGATCACCTGAGCATACGGGGTGGTCTCGCCCGACGCCGTCCGGGTCACGTCGCCGAAGGTGTCCAGTCCGAACTCGATTGCTGCGGCCAAAGCGACGTCTCCCGGTGCCACGCCTCACCGGAGCGGCCAGCCGTATCGTGGGGCGTGGCGCGCAGGGCATCAATGGCGCTTGGCGACGACATCCCGGACGGTGGTTCCCACATCCCAAGTCCTCGGAGGCCACGAAACGAACTACCAAGCGTTCCCGGCTTCGGCAGGAGTTGAGACGATGAGCGAACAGGACTTCCATTTCGTCGCGCTGCTAGGCAGCCTGCGCCGATCTTCCCTCACGCGCGTGATTGCGGAAACGCTGGACGAGCTGGCACCGGACGACGTCGCGGTCAGGCTCCTGGCCCCGGTCGGAGCGCTGCCGCACTTCAACCAGGACATCCAGGACGTCGCCTTCCCGGAGGCGGTGCTGGCGATGGGCGCGGCGATCGGAAGCGCGGACGGTCTCGTGATCGTCACCCCGGAATACAACCACTCCATCCCTGGAGCGCTGAAGAACGCGCTCGACTGGCTGAGCCGGCTGCCGGAGCAACCGCTCCGGCAGAAGCCGGTCGCGATCCAGAGCGCTTCGCCGGGTCTGCTGGGAGGCGCGCGCTGCCAGCTGAGCGTCCGCGCCACCCTCGCCTCGTTCGACGCGCTCGTCCTCAACCGGCCCGAGGTCATCATCGGAAGGGTCGCGGAGAAGATCGATCCGGAACGAGGCATCCTCCGCGACGAGGACACCAGGCACGCCATCGCCCGTCAGCTGGAGGCGCTCGCCGACCTCGCGAGGCGAAACGGCCCCCCACGACCTATGCTTGCATGATCCGAGGCAGTTCGGCGGCGAGAAAGTCCGAGAAGGCTCCAGCCAAGCGCGAGGACTGGCCCTTCGGAGGCGACAGGACGCTGATCGTGGAAGGCGGAGGCTGCCAGTCGGGCAGGAGATGGACGAGCTGGCCGCTTTCGAAGGCGGTCTTCATGAGGTAGGCTGGAAGGCATACGACGCCAGCCCCCTCGACGGCGGACATCCTGAGCGAGATCATGTCGTCCGACACGAGGCGCGGGGCGACCTCGACCGTCCGCTGCTCCTCGCCGCGGGTCAACGTCCAGCTGGGACATGTGCCAACGTTGGACCAGCAGAGTGTTTCGGGCGGCAGGATGTGCTCCGGTTCGACGATCTCGCCATGAGCGGCGACCCAGCCGGGCGCAGCTGCGATGGCCCAAGGCGTCCGAGCGACTACGCGCTGCCTTAGGATCGAGTCCCGAAGGGGGCTAACGTGCCCCCGCAGGGTCATGTCGTATCCCTCAGCCACCAGGTCCACAAGCCGGTTCGTCGCCTCGACCCGGACCACGGTCCGGTCGTGCAGCGCGAGGAACTTGGGGACGATCGGCGACAGGCAGTGCTGCGCCAGCGCGTTCGAGCAGGAGATGCGAAGGGTGCCGAGTAGTTCCTTCCCCTGCTCGAGCAGCGAGTGCTCGACCTGCCGCGCCAGATCTTCGATCGCGCGAGCGTGCGGGAGGAGCTGGGCTCCCGCCTCGGTGAGCGAGAAACTGCGCGACGTCCGCCGCAGCAGACCGGTGCCGACGGTCGCCTCGAGCGCCGCTATCCGCTGGCTGATGGTCGACTTGGGGACGTTGATCGCGCGCGCGGCGGCGGTGTAGCTCCCGTGCTCGACCACCTGCATCAGCAGGCGGATGTCATTCAGGTCGATCCGCCGGCTCACCATGATGAAACCCAGTCGCTTGTTCCCATGAGTCAGCTCCCCTCGGGCGGGTGACCGAGCGCGCCCTGAGCACGCTCGAGCGCCGCCCGGTCCCAGTCGGCAAGATCTGCCGCGGCCTCGTAGGTGGTCTGCAGGAACGCCAGCAGCGTCCCGTCGGGATCGTCGCTCGCGCGCACAACGGCGTACGGCAGCAGGAATTCGCCAAGCTCGTGATCGAAGCGCGCCTGGTCCGGAACGATGGGCCGATGGTCGAGACCCTCCGGCGCCGGGTAGGCGTAGCTGTAGAAGCACGGACCCTCCGCGCTCCCGAGGTTCGGCCAGAAGCCGGCGCTCGAGACCTCATGGCAGTACGCCTCGCGAGCGACCGCATCGTTCATGAACGGAGCGCCACCCGGATGCCGGGGTGCCTCGCGACCTGAGAACCGCGTGATGGCGAGGTCGAACGCACCCCAGAACAGATGGATCGGGCTCACCTTGCCGACGAACCGCGTGCGGAAGAGCTGGAACACCCGGTGGACCTCGACGAGAGCGCGCCAGTAGGTGCGCGCCGCGAGAAGGTCGAAGCCCCTGAGCTCGAAATCACGGTCGAACCTAACGGCACCGACCATCTCGGTCGGCATGGTGTCGATGGCGACATCGATGCCGAGTCCGCGGAATGTCTCTATCACCTCGCCATGGAACGCCGCCAGGCTACGCGGCGCGAGCGGAATGGACCGCTCGCCGCCATCGGACGTCCTCAGCACGAGCTTGCCCGCGACCAGGTCGAACTCCGCCGTGAACGATCGGCCTGGAACCGGGACCAGCCCCGTCGCGAGCCCACGCGGCGAGACGTAGAACGGAACGTGCCAGCCATGGTTCTCCCAGGGCGTCAGCATGAGACGCACCTTCCCGACCACCTGCGCCCACAGATGCAACGTCCCGATCGTCGGCTCCAACGTCACCGCGTCGAGGTCAGGCCAGCG
>CAXUKK010000194.1:0-6256 GCA_964251455.1 uncultured Enterovirga sp. | reverse complement strand
TCGACATCATCAAGCTCTACGGCGAGGAGCCGGCGAACTTCCTCGATGTCGGCGGCGGCGCGACGGAGGAGAAGGTCACGGCGGCCTTCAAGATCATCACGGCCGATCCGAGCGTGAAGGGCATCCTGGTCAACATCTTCGGCGGCATCATGAAGTGCGATGTCATCGCCAAGGGCGTGATCGCGGCCGTGAAGACGGTCGGCCTCCAGGTGCCGCTCGTCGTCCGGCTTGAAGGCACGAATGTCGAGCAGGGCAAGCAGATCATCCGGGATTCGGGCATGAACGTCATTCCGGCCGACGACCTGGACGACGCAGCGCAGAAGATCGTCGCCGCGGTCAAGAAGGCCTGAGTCGAAATTGCGTATGGGCGGAGCCGTCGATCCGATCGACGGCTGATCTCGCCGGCCATCGACATCAATCTTGCGCAGGGCCGGAGGGGGAACCCTCCGGCCCTTTTCGTTGCCGGAGCGATAGCGCCCCATCGCGGCTTCACAGGGCCTGTGTGCCTGTGTAAGTAGCGCGCATGAAGAACATCACCCTCGCGATCGACGAGCAGGTGCTGGACGACGTGCGGCAGATCGCGGCGCGCCGACGGACGACCGTCAATGCGCTGGTGCGGGACTACCTCGCCAGGATCGTCGGGGAGGAGAGCCGCATCGAGGAGGCCCGACGCGGGCTGCTCGACCTGATGGATAATTCCGCCGCCGAACTCGGCCCGGACTGGAAATGGAGCCGCGAAGCCACCCATGATCGCGACGGCCTTCGTGGACACGAACGTCCTGATCTACGCCGCGATGGGACGGCGGAGTGAGCCGGGGAAGTTCGCCATTGCACGCGATCTCATCGCGACCGCCCGCCTCGGACTATCCGGGCAAGTCGTCGCCGAGTTCGTGGCGAACGTCCGCAACGCCAGGAAGATGCTTCAGCCGCTCAGCTTCGACGAGACGTTGGCCTGGGTCGAGCGGCTCGAGGCGTTTCCGTTCGTCGACGTCGACCGAACGCTCGTTCGCGCTGCGGTCGTCATGGCCGAGCGATACCGGGTGAGCTACTGGGACGCCGCAATCCTAGCGGCGGCCGAACGGCTTGCCGCGCCGATCCTCTATAGCGAGGACCTGAACCACGGCCAGAGCTACGGCTCGGTCCGCGTCATCAACCCATTTCTCCCGACCTGAACGTCAACAAGGATCGTCATGTCCATCCTGATCGACCAAAACACCCGCGTCATCACGCAGGGCTTCACCGGCAAGAACGGCACTTTCCATTCCGAGCAGGCGCTCGCCTATGGCACGAAGGTCGTCGGCGGCACGAGCCCAGGCAAGGGCGGCGCGACCCATCTCGGCCTGCCGGTCTTCGACACCGTTAAGGAAGCACGCGAGAAGACGGGGGCCGATGCCTCCGTCGTCTACGTTCCGCCACCGGGCGCCGCCGACGCCATCTGCGAGGCGATCGACGCCGAGATCCCGCTGATCGTCTGCATCACGGAGGGCATCCCGGTCCTCGACATGGTGAAGGTGAAGCGCTCGCTCGCCGGTTCCAAGTCGCGCCTGATCGGGCCGAACTGCCCAGGCATCGTCACGGCAGGCCAGTCGAAGATCGGCATCATGCCGGCGAATATCTTCAAGCCGGGCAATGTCGGCATCGTGTCGCGCTCCGGCACGCTGACCTACGAGGCGGTGTTCCAGACCTCGAACGAGGGCCTCGGCCAGACGACCGCTGTCGGCATCGGCGGCGACCCGGTGAAGGGCACCGAGTTCATCGACATGCTCGAGATGTTCCTCGCCGACCCCAAGACCGAGTCGATCGTGATGATCGGCGAGATCGGCGGCTCCGCAGAGGAAGAGGCTGCGCAGTTCATCAAGGACGAGGCGAAGCGCGGCCGCAAGAAGCCGATGGTCGGCTTCATCGCAGGCCGCACGGCTCCTCCCGGCCGCCGCATGGGCCATGCGGGGGCGATCATCTCGGGCGGCAAGGGCGGCGCCGAAGACAAGATCGCCGCCATGGAAGGTGCCGGCATCCGCGTGTCACCATCCCCGGCTCGCCTTGGAAAAACCCTCGTTGAGGTCCTGAAGGGGTGAAATGTCGGGTCGCCGATCCGATATTATAGTCGGGTTCAGATAGTGCTGCTAAAGGCTCGGTCCGGACCGGAATCTCTCCACGGGGTCTCGTCGGACCGCACGTCTGTGCGCCGAGCGTGATTCCCGCCAGCGGCGGCCGGTTCTCAGGCCGCCAGGACGCGTGAAAGCATGTCTCGTCAGGAATCGAACCAGAAGTTTCTCCAGACCGCCTTCCTGTACGGTGGGAACGCGACCTACATCGACGAGCTCTACGCCCGCTACGAGCAGGATCCGGGGTCGGTCGATCCCGAATGGGCGACCCTCTTCGCCGACATGAACGAGGATGGGGCGCTCGTCGAGAAGAACGCCCGCGGCGCCTCCTGGCAGAAGCCGAACTGGCCCGTTCCGATGAACGGCGAGCTTGTGTCTGCGCTCGACGGCAACTGGGCCCAGGTCGAAAGCGCAGTCGGTGAGAAGATCCGCACGAAGGCGCAGGCCAAGGAGGCCGGGATCTCCGTCGAGGAGGTACATCAGGCGACGCGCGACTCCGTCCGCGCCATCATGATGATCCGAGCCTATCGGATGCGTGGACACTTGAAGGCGGATCTCGACCCGCTCCACATCGAGCGGCGCGGGCCCGAAGAGGAGCTGCACCCCTCGCATTACGGCTTTACGGAAGCCGATTGGGACCGCCCCATCTTCCTCGACAACGTGCTCGGGCTAGAGTTCGGAAGTGTCCGCGAGATCGTCGCGATCCTGGAGCGAACCTACTGCCAGACGCTCGGCGTCGAGTTCATGCACATCTCGGATCCGGTCGAGAAATCCTGGATTCAGGAGCGTATCGAGGGGCCGCAGAAGGAAATTTCCTTCACGCCGGAAGGCAAGCGCGCGATTCTGAACAAGCTCGTCGAGGCCGAGGGCTTCGAGAAGTTCCTGGATGTCCGCTACACGGGCACCAAGCGCTTCGGGCTCGACGGCTCCGAATCCATGATCCCGGCCCTCGAGCAGATCATCAAGCGCGGCGGTGCGCTCGGCGCAAAGGAAATCGTGATCGGCATGGCCCATCGCGGCCGCCTGAACGTTCTCTCCAACGTGATGTCGAAGCCCTACCGGGCGATCTTCCACGAGTTCAAGGGCGGATCCTACACGCCGGAAGACGTGGAGGGCTCCGGCGACGTCAAGTATCACCTCGGCGCCTCGTCCGACCGGACCTTCGACGGCAACAACGTCCATCTGTCGCTGACCGCGAACCCGTCTCACCTCGAGATCGTCGACCCGGTCGTGCTCGGTAAGGTGCGGGCGAAGCAGGACCAGCACAACGATGCGCCGGATAGCCGGACCTCGGTGATTCCACTGCTTATCCATGGCGACGCGGCCTTCGCGGGACAGGGTGTCGTCGCTGAATGCCTCGGCTTGTCCGGCCTGAAGGGGCACCGCACGGGCGGCTCTATCCACTTCATCATCAACAACCAGATCGGGTTCACGACGAACCCGCGCTTCTCGCGCTCGTCGCCCTATCCATCGGATGTCGCGAAGATGGTCGAGGCGCCGATCTTCCACGTGAATGGGGACGATCCGGAAGCCTGCGTCTTTGCCGCGAAGGTGGCGATCGAGTACCGGCAGAAATTCCACAAGCCTGTCGTCATCGACATGTTCTGCTACCGCCGCTTCGGCCATAACGAGGGCGACGAGCCGGCATTCACTCAGCCGAAGATGTACCGGAACATCCGGTCGCATCCGACGACCCTCGATCTGTACGCCAAGAAGCTGGCCGACGAGGGGACGATCACCGAGGCGGACTTCGAGGCGATGCGCGCCGAGTTCCGCGCGCGGCTCGACGCCGATTTCGACACGGCTCAGGGCTACAAGCCGAACAAGGCCGACTGGCTCGACGGCCGCTGGGCCGGCCTGAAGGCCGTGCACCAGCACGATGACGATCCGCGACGCGGCGAAACCGGCGTCGACGTCGACACGCTTCGCGAGATCGGCGCCAGACTCTGCGAGGTGCCGGAGGGCTTCCAGGTCCATCGCACGATCGGCCGGTTCCTCGAGAATCGCCGCAAGATGATCGAGAGCGGCGAGGGGATCGATTGGGCGACCGCCGAGGCCCTGGCCTTCGGGTCCCTGCTTGTCGAGGGTCATCCGGTCCGCCTGTCGGGTCAAGACGTCGAGCGTGGCACCTTCTCGCAGCGCCATTCGGTCCTCCTCGACCAGGAGACCGAGGACCGGCATACGCCGCTGAACCATCTGCGCATCGGCCAGTCGCGCTACGAGGTCGTGAACTCGATGCTCTCTGAGGAGGCGGTCCTCGGCTTCGAGTACGGCTTCACGCTGTCGGAGCCGAACGCCCTCGTGCTGTGGGAAGCGCAGTTCGGCGATTTCGCGAACGGCGCCCAGGTGGTGTTCGACCAATTCATCTCGTCGGGCGAGCGCAAGTGGCTGCGCATGTCCGGCCTCGTCTGCCTGCTACCGCACGGCTACGAGGGCCAGGGGCCGGAACATTCCTCCGCTCGCCTGGAGCGCTGGCTCCAGATGTGCGCCGAGGACAATATGCAGGTCGCGTATTGCTCGACGCCCGCCAACTACTTCCATGTCCTGCGGCGGCAGCTCAAGCGCGAGTTCCGCAAGCCGCTCATCCTCATGACGCCGAAATCCCTGCTCCGGCACAAGCGCTGCGTGTCGAGGCTCGAGGACTTCGCGATGGGATCAAGCTTCCACCGCGTTCTCTGGGACGATGGCGAGAAGCGTCTGGCCGACGACGAGATCCGGCGGGTCGTCCTGTGCACGGGCAAGGTCTATTTCGACCTGCTCGAGGAACTCGAGCGCCGCGGGCAGGACGATGTCTACCTGCTCAGGGTCGAGCAGCTCTACCCTATGCCGCTCAAGGCGCTGGTCACGGAGCTGTCCCGCTTCCCGAACGCCGACGTGGTCTGGTGCCAGGAGGAGCCCAAGAACATGGGCGCCTGGACCTTTATCGAGCCGTATCTCGAATGGGTGCTTGCCCAGGCCAAGTCGAAGGTCAGCCGCCCGCGCTATGCAGGCCGGTCGGCTTCGGCCGCGACCGCGACGGGCCTCATGTCGAAGCACCAGCAGCAGCTGAAAGCGTTCATGGAAGACGCGATCGCGGGTTGATGCGCGGTCGGCGCGGGCGAGCCTCGCGCAAGACCCGTGACTGCAGGTGGTTCCGGCCTTAAGGACGACGCTATCCCAAGCCGCAGGTCACCCTGCGGGTCCCCAAGCGGCCGCCTGACGACCGCGTTTGAAAAGGACGCCGGTTCCGGCGCGACCCCATGGCTACCGAAATCAAAGTCCCGACGCTCGGCGAATCCGTGACCGAGGCCACGATCGGCCGCTGGTTCAAGAAGCCGGGAGACCCGGTGAAGGCTGACGAGCCGTTAGTCGAACTCGAGACCGACAAGGTCACGCTCGAGGTCAACGCTCCGGCGTCCGGCACGCTCGCCGACATCGTCGCCAAGGATGGCGAGACTGTCGGCCCGGGCGCTCTCCTCGGCTCCATCACGGAAGGCGCTGGAGCGGCGGCTGCGCCGGCGCCGAAGGCTGACGAGCCGGCAAAGCCTGCGCCGGCTCCAGCAGAGGTGCCCAAGGCCGCTGCCGCGACACCCGCCAAGCCGGCGACGTCGTCCGTGAACGGCCCTGCGGTCGGCCGCATTGCAGCCGAGTCGGGGCTCGACCCGGCAAACGTCCTTGGCACCGGCAAGGATGGCCGCGTCACGAAGGGCGACATGCTCTCCGCGCTCCAGGGCGGGCCGACGGGCATCACGGCGCCGGCAGCTGCCACTTCCGCTCCTGTCCAGGCTCGCGTCTCGTCAACGCCGGACGATGCGAGCCGCGAGGAGCGGGTCCGCATGACCAAGCTCCGGCAAACCATCGCGCGCCGCCTGAAGGAGGCGCAGAACGTCGCCGCGATGCTCACGACGTTCAACGACGTCGACATGGGCGCCGTGATGAAGCTCCGCTCGCAATACAAGGACATCTTCGAGAAGAAACACGGCGTGAAGCTCGGCTTCATGGGCTTCTTCACGAAGGCCGTCGTGCAGGCACTGAAGGAGCTGCCGGCCGTCAATGCGGAGGTTGACGGGCAGGACCTCGTCTACAAGAACTACTACCACATCGGCATCGCGGTCGGGACCGATAAGGGTTTGGTCGTGCCGGTGGTGCGCGATGCGGACCGGCTCTCCATC
>CAXUKK010000193.1:0-6281 GCA_964251455.1 uncultured Enterovirga sp. | reverse complement strand
GGCTGCGAGGGCATGGTGCTGGTCGGTTTCCGGCGAGATGCACGGCGGGTTCATCAACCTGCGCTCCGCGCTGCCGATGAACCTCAAGGCCCGGCACGAGAACTTCAAAGTCTGGGGCGGCGCCGCCTTCGACATCGAGCGGATCATCACCATCTGGCGCGAATGCCTCGGGCGATTTGGCGGGCCATGGCTCTTCGGCGATCGTCCGACGCTTGCGGACGCCATGTACGCGCCCGTCTGTACCCGCTTTCTGACCTACGGGATCGAACTGCCGAGCGAATGCATCCGCTATCGTGACCACATCATGGAGTGGTCGATCATGGCCGAATGGATCGACGCGGCCGTGAACGAGCCCGAGGAGATCGAAGAGCTCGACATGGAATTCTGAGCGTGGACGGAGGGATCACGGAAGCCAGGTATCCTGCGCGTCCGGTATGAAGCGGTCCAAGGAGAGCGGGAGCGCAGGTTTCCCGGATCACAGGACGAAGGCCACGGGCAGGGTATCCTGTCGGCATAGGACCAAAGGATCGCGACCTCCCGTAAGCGTCACGAATGCCCGTCAGCCTGTCAGATCGACGAGGGCAACGGCAAAGTCCCGCTCGCCCCACGCGAACCAAGCCGTCGAAACGCTCACGCCCTGTCCGGCCCGCTCGGGATCGAGGATGCTCGTCGTTCCGGCTGCCTCGCCCGGCAGGGCCGGGAAGCTTGATGGCTCGCGTGCGAGCCCGGTCCCGAGCGCCTTGAGATAGGCCTCCTTGACGGCCCAGAGCAGGGCGAAGCTCCTGTCCCGGTCGCCCGCGTCCAGGCCCGCCAGCCAGGCGCCCTCGTCGGGGTGAAGCACGTTCCAGGGCAGCTCCCTCCCGGGCTCGACCGCTTCGATGTCCACCCCAAGCGGCGATCGGCCGACGGCAAACGCCGCCATGCCTTCCCGGCTGGCCGATGTCAGATGAACGCCGGTGCCGGACGGCGCCAGCAGATGCGGTGCGCGTCCTTCCGCGTGACAGACCATGACAGCCTCGGTCGCAAGGCCGAGTACCCGCGCTACGAGGGCTCGAAGCCGGAGACGGCGCGCCTGCGAATCCGCTGCCGGCTCGACGAGGACGACCGGGAGATCGCCTGCCCATTCCGCCACGTCGAAGATCGGCCGCATGGCACCGCTTACCGGGTCGCGACCTGGAGAGCGAGCGCGGGACGCATGGGCCCTCTCCGCGCAGGGTCGTTGACGCGGCGGATCAAGTCGGCGAAGCCCGGACGAGCCCTGCCCGTGTCCACATCCCCGCTTCCTTCCCGCACGACCCTGACCTGGGGCGGCTGCCTGCTCGGCGCACGCCTCCTCGCACCCGTTCTGCCCGGCCTCGTCGTCTATGCGCTCGCCTTCGGGGCGGCCTCCGCCAATCGTGGCCTGTCACTCGGCGAAGCGACCGCGATGAGCGCCATCGTCTATGCCGGCGCGGCCCAGATGGTGTCCCTGGAGGTGTGGCAGCCGGCCTGGACCGCAACCGCTCTCCTGACCGTCGCGCTCGTCACGGCCACCGTCAATGCGCGCTTCGTCCTCATGGGCGCCTCGCTCCAGCCCTGGCTGCGCGGCGCCCCGCCGGTGCGGACGGCGCTCGGCCTCTTCTTCCTCGTCGACGCAAGCTGGATCCTGGCGACCCGCTACCGCGAGGATGGCGGGCGAGATCTCGGCGTTCTGTTCGGCGCGGGAATGACGAGCTGGGTTGTCTGGGTTGCAGGCACGATCCCGGGCTACCTCGCAGGCTCGCTCGTTGCCGAGCCGCGCCGCTTCGCCCTCGACCTCGTGATGCCGGTCTTCTTCGCCTCCATGGCCGTGCCGCTCTGGCGAGGGCTTCGCGCGTCGGCCCTCCCCTGGGCGGTCGCCGGGCTCGTCGGTCTCGCCGTCCAGGCGCTCGTGCCGGGCTATCTCTTCATCGTGGCGGGTGCGCTCGCGGGCGCGATCACGGGAGCTCTCGTCCGTGCTCGAGACTGACCTAGCGGGCTGGGGGCCGGCGCTTGCCATCGCGGCGATGGCGCTCGCGACCTATCTCTGCCGCATCTCCGGGGTCGTGCTGATGAGCCGGGTGCGGCTGACGCCGGCCGTGCAGCGGGCGCTCGCCGCCCTCCCCGGCTCGATCGTCGCCGCGACCGTGGTGCCCATCGCGGCGCGCTCGGGGCTGGACGCTGTTGCGGGCATCCTGGCCGGCATCGTGGCGATGGCGCTGACCCGCAACGAGGTCGCGGCGCTAGCCGCCGGGCTCGGCCTCGCGGCGGCGATCCGGTTCATGGGTCTGACTTGAGCCGCACCCGCACCCGAAACGACAACCCGTCGCGCGTGTTGCGGTATGCGTCCATGATCTGGTCGCGCGACCCCTGGACGATGGTCGGGTCGAAAGTCGGCCAATACTCGACTTCGCAGGCGAGCGTGCGGGTCAGCTCCAGCGCCGCGTGGTGCGCTTCGGGCGAGAGCGACACGATCAGGTCGAAGTTCAGCCCTTCCCATTCCTCCAGATCGGCCAGTGTGCGGGGCTTGTGCTTGGAACCGTCGATGCCGAGTTCGTCCAGCGCCGCGACCGCAAACGGGTCGCGCTCGCCCGCCCTTACGCCTGCCGACTGCACATAGATCGACTTGCCGAAATAGTGGCGCGCAAGGCCTTCCGCCATCGGCGAGCGCACCGAGTTATGTGCGCACAGAAACAGGACCGACTGCACCTTTCGACGGGGTACATCATCGGGCGGCGGCGAAGGGTCGTCCAACCCTCAGCCTTTCCAGTGCAGCGCGTAGATCAGCGTGAACAGCCGGCGCGCGGTGTCGAAATCGATCTCCACCTTGCCGTCGAGCCGCTGCGCGAGCAGTTCCGCGGCCTCGTTGTGCAATCCGCGCCGCCCCATGTCGATCGCCTCGATCTGTGCGGGCGACGCCGATCGGATCGCCTTGTAGTAGCTGTCGCAGATCATCCCGTAATCCTTGATGACGCGCTTCAGCGGCGTCAGCGACAGGTAATGCGAGATGCAATCGGAGCCGTCGGCCATCTTCACCTGGAAGGCCAGCTTGTTCTCGACGATGCCGAGATGGAGCGAATACGGTCCGCCGTCGTAGCCGGGCACGCCGAACGAGTTCGATTCCACGATGTCGTAGATGGCGATTGCGCGCTCGTGCTCCTGGTCCGGGTTGCCGCGACCGATCGAGGTCTCGTCGAGCGTCACGGCGACGAGACGCTTCGTCGGGACCGCAGGGGCGCCCTCGCTCACGGCCTACAGCCCGAGCCGGATCGCGATCGAGCGCGCATGCGCCTCAAGACCCTCCGCGCGCCCGAGCGCGATCGCGGCAGGGCCGAGCGCCGCAAGCGAGCGCGGATCGCAGCGGAGGAACGAGGTCCGCTTCATGAAGTCGATGACGCCGAGCCCGGACGAGAAGCGGGCGGAGCGCGCGGTCGGCAGCACATGGTTCGGGCCCGCGACGTAGTCGCCCATCGCTTCCGGCGTATGCGAGCCGAGGAAGATCGAGCCGGCATTGCGCACCTTCAGGGCGAGCGCATCCGCCGCCTCTGCCTCGATCTCCAGATGCTCCGGCGCGATGCGGTCGACGAGCGGCAGCGCGCCCTCGAGGTCAGGCACCACGATGATCGCGCCGTAGTCGCGCCAGCTCGCGCCAGCGATGGCGGCACGGGGCAGGGTCGCGAGTTGCGCGGCGACGGCACGCTCGACCGCATCGGCCAGTGCGGGCGAATCCGTGACGAGGATGGACTGTGCGGCAGGATCATGCTCGGCCTGGGCCAGGAGGTCGGCCGCGACCCAGTCCGGGTTCGCCTGCCCGTCCGCGAGGATCAGCACCTCGGAAGGCCCTGCGATCATGTCGATCCCGACCTGGCCGAAGACCCGCCGCTTCGCGGCTGCCACATAGGCGTTGCCCGGGCCGACGATCTTGGCAACGGGCGCGATCGTCGCCGTGCCGTAGGCAAGCGCCCCGACGGCCTGTGCGCCGCCGATCCGGTAGACCTCATCCACGCCGGCGATGTGCGCCGCAGCGAGCACGAGCGGGTTCAGGTTCCCGTCCGGAGTCGGTACCACCATCACCACGCGATCCACGCCGGCGACCTTGGCCGGGACCGCGTTCATCAGGACCGAGGACGGATAGCTCGCCGTGCCGCCCGGGACATAGAGGCCCACGGCTTGGATCGCGGTCCAGCGCCAGCCGAGGCGCACACCCTCCTCGTCGGTGAAATCCTCGTCGCCGGGTACCTGGCGCGCGTGATAGGTCTTGATCCGGCGGTGGGCGAGCCGGAGCGCATCGAGCGCCTCCGGATCGGCGGCCTGTAAAGCTGCATCGATCTCGGCCTCGCTGATGCGCAGCGTCTCGGTCGTGACTTCGTGCCGGTCGTAGCGGCGCGTCAGTTCGACAAGTGCATCATCCCCACGGGCGATCACGTCGGCGATGATAGCCGCGACAGCCCGGTCTACATCCTCGGCCGTTTCGCGCTTGGCACCGAGAAGGGCCCCGAACGCCTCCTCAAAGCCCGGCCGGGCGGCATCGAGCCGCTGCGCCATCAGGCACGCTCCACGTCGTGGGCCGGCCGGGTCTCGGCAGCCCAGATCGGCCCAAGATCCTTCATCAGAGCCTCGACACATTCGAGCTCGAGCCGAATGCACCCGCCGCCGGCAAAATGGAGGATCGCAGCTCCGGAGGGCGACTCGCCAGGCTCGAAGGTGATCGCCAGGAGGTTGAGGACCTCGTCCGGACGGCTCCGGTCGATCCCGCGTGTCTTCACCGAGAGCACGCGTTCGAAATGGCACCCGGTTAGCCTGCGGCGCGGCTCGCGCTCGCGGGCCTCCCAGTCGAAACGGCGCCCGACGAGCACGAAGCGACGCTGCTCCGGCAGGTAGGTCGTGTCGCCCACGCGGACGACGGCGTCCTGGAGATGGGCCGACAGGATAGCGAGATCGTCGGCATCGAAGGCGGCGAGCTTGAGAGGCTCCATGGCGGGACCATCACTTTGTCTTGTTGATGGCGAGATAGCGACGCCCCCCTGCCCCTGCAACCGGCAGGGCTGCTGTTCGGGCGAGCCACCCTGCTCTAGAGATCAGGCCGCGCATGGGGGCTCGGCCCTCGAACCGGACCGCATGAGCAACTTCGCACTCTCCGTGCTCGTCATGCTGGCCGTGACGGTCGAACCGCTCGGGACGGCGGTGCTGTTTCTCGGCCTGACGCCCGGAATGGGCGCGGTCGAGCGCCGTGCGATCGCCTTGCGGGCGGTCATCATTGCCACGACCATCCTGTTCGCGTTCGCGCTGGGCGGCGCTCGGCTGCTCGACCTGCTCCAGATCTCGACGGCCGCCTTCCAGCTGGCCGGCGGTCTCCTCCTGATCCTCGCCTCGATCGACATGATCTTCGTCCACCGCACCGGCCTGTCGTCGATCACCAGCGACGAGACCCGAGAGGCTGCCGCCACGCACGACATCGCGGTATTCCCGCTCGCAATCCCGCTTATCGCGGGGCCGGGCGCGATGACGGCCGTGATCCTGCTGATGCAGCGCACCTCCGGCCCGGTCGAGATGGCGATCGTGCTCGGCCTCCTGGTGCTCGTCATGGCGGCAACCGCGCTGACGCTTCTCCTGGCGCCGCGGCTGGTGCAGCTTCTCGGGATCACGGGCGTCAACGTAATCGCGCGCGTGTCGGGCATCTTGCTCGCGGCGCTCGCGATGCAGTTCCTGCTGGACGGATTGCGTGCGAGCGGCGTCTTCACGCAGGTGCGATGAGCGCAGGATGAAGCGGGACCGGCAGATGAGCGACGACGGCAGCATCATCCTCACCCACGAGCGCGACGGCGCGGTCCTGGTTCTCACCCTGAACTACCCAGAGCGGCGCAACGCCCTGTCGCTGCCGCTCAGGGCGGCGCTGATCGAGGCGCTGTCTGGCGCCATGGCGGATCCCGACATCCGAGCTCTCGTCCTCACGGGCGCAGGCGGCAACTTCTCCTCGGGCGGCGACATCTCGAGCATGGAGGGCGTGACGGGCGTGAGCGGGCGCAAGCGGCTCCAGTCCGTGCACCGGCTTATCCGTCTGCTCGTCCAGGGCGAGAAGCCGGTGATCGCCGCTGTCGAGGGCTACGCCTTCGGGGCGGGCCTGTCCCTGGCGGCGGCCTGCGACATCGTCGTGGCATCCCGCGAAGCCAAGTTCGCCTGCTCGTTCAACAAGATCGGCCTGATGCCGGACCTCGGCGCCGGCTGGACGCTGCCGCTGCGGATGGGCCTGGGCCGCGCCAAGCACATCATGCTTCGCGGACAGA
>CAXUKK010000192.1:0-6293 GCA_964251455.1 uncultured Enterovirga sp. | reverse complement strand
ATCGGCGACCGTACGATGGACGAGGTCAAGGATATCGTCGGCTTCGTGCGGAGCTGAACCGGCCGCGACCGGCGCTTGCCGGATTCGAAGCCCTTCGGCATCGTGACACAGCGGCGGAGCTGACCTGAGAGCATGATCGGCGCGACGAGACGATCCTTCGAAGCCGGCCACCGGCCTAAATTCCTGGTCGTCGTCGACGATACGCCGGAATGCAGCCGCGCCATCCGCTTCGCCGCCCGGCGCTGCGCGCGGACCGGCGCCAACCTGATGATGTTGGCGATTGCCGACCCGCCGGACAATTTCGAGTGGCTGGGCGTCGGCGACGCGCTCCGTGCCGAAGCCGAGGACGAGGCGAATGCCAGGCTCGAGGCGGCGAAGTCGCTCGCCCGGGAGGCGTCGCCTGGGCTCGAGCCGGATCACGCCGTCAGGGTCGGCGCGAAGGACGAGGCCATCCTAGCCCTGATCGGCCAGGACCAAGACATCTCCTTCCTCGTCCTGGCGTCCGGCACGGGCAATTCCGGGCCGGGCCCCCTGGTCTCCGGCATCGCGGGCAAACTGTCCGGCACCTTCCCGGTCCCGATCGTCATCGTGCCCGGCGATCTTGCCGACGAGGCGATCGACGCGCTCGCCGGCTGACGTCGCGCATTGCGGCCCTGCGCCGGGGCATCCACATTCGGGTGAGCGATGTGCTAGACATGCGGCAACCCCGCACGCAGTCCGATCCGAGGCGACAATGTTCATCCAGACCGAGGCGACGCCGAACCCGGCGACCCTGAAGTTCCTGCCAGGCCGCGTTGTCATGCCGGACGGCACGTTCGACGCGCAGGACGAAGCCAGCGCGGCCACGTCGCCGCTCGCTTCGCGGCTGATCACCATGCCGGAGGTGTCCGGCGTCTATCTCGGCCACGACTTCATCAGCGTGACGAAGCGCGACGGCGAGTGGCAGCACCTCAAGCCCGCGATCCTCGGCGCGATCATGGAGCATTTCATGTCGGGCGCGCCGGTCGTCACGGCTGGAGCGCAGATCGGCGAAAACCTCGAGGACGAGTTCTTCGATCCGGCCGATGCCGGGACGGTGGAGAACATCAAGGAGCTGATCGAGACCCGTGTCCGACCGGCGGTCGCGAGCGACGGCGGCGACATCACGTTCCGCGGCTACAAGGACGGCATCGTGTATCTCAACATGCGCGGCGCCTGCTCCGGCTGTCCGTCCTCGACGGCAACGCTTAAGCACGGCATCCAGAACCTCCTGCGCCACTTCGTTCCGGAGGTGCAGGGCGTCGAGGCGGTTCCGGCCTGACGCATAAAGGGTGCGCATTCTCGCTATTGATACGGCTCTCGGCCAGTGCGCAGTTGGCGTGCTCGACAGAGGTGCCATCGCGCCCGTCGCGTCGGAGACGATCGCCCTGGAGCGCGGCCACGCTGAGGCGCTCCTGCCGATGCTCGATCGGGTGATGTCCCGGGTCGAGGGCCGATTCGCTGCGATCGACAAGGTCGCCGTGACGGTCGGGCCGGGCAGCTTCACGGGGCTGCGCATCGGCATCTCGGCCGCCCGCGCGATCGGGCTTGCGGCGGGGATCCCGGTCGTGGGCGTCACGACGCTGTCCGCCCTCATGGCCCCGCTCATCGCCTATCCTCGCTCGCGGCTTGTCGTGGCGGCGATCGACGCGCGTGCGGGCCGGGTCTACGCCCAGGCGATCGCGCCGAACGGCCGCACCATCATCCCGCCATCTGTCCTCAGTGTGCGGGAGATCGTGCGCGCGCTCGGCTCGAGCGGCGTGCTGCTCGTCGGCTCCGGGGCATCGACGATCGCGGCCGAGGCCTGGGCCGTCGGGCTGGACGTCCGCGTGCACGACGCGCCGCCCGTGCCCGAGATCACCTGGGTCGCCAGGCTCGGCGCGGTTGCCCGGCCCGAGCAGGCCATGGCAAAGCCGCTCTATCTCGCGGAGCCTGATGCGCGTCCGCAAGATGGGGCACGCCTGCCGCACCAGTGAGCCTTCTCGGCCGTTTCAGCTTTGCCCGCCAGGTGGCGCGGATCGGCCCGGTCGGGCCACAACACACCGGCCGGTTGGCCGAAATCCATGCCGGCGCCTTCGCCAGACCATGGGACGCGGGCGAATTCGACGCGTTCCTGCTCGACCAGGCAGTCCGCATTGACGGGATGTTCGTCGGGCGGGACCGACAACCCTCCGGCTTCGTCCTGTCGCGCTCCGCGCTCGACGAGGCGGAGATCCTGAGCGTCGCGCTCGCGCGCCCTGCCCGGGGCCGGGGCGATGCGCGCCGCCTCATGCTGCAGCATCTCCAGTCCCTCGCTCATGCCGGCGTGAGAACCGTTCATCTGGAGGTGGAGGAGGGCAACAATCCGGCCCTCGCGCTTTACCGGCGTCTCGGATTCGTCACGACGGGACATCGGCCAGGCTACTATGCTCGGCCGGATGGCACGCGCGCTTCGGCGCTGTCGATGACGCTGCGGCTTGTTCCCGGAGAGGGCGACGCCAACCCATGACGCGCGTCGGGATCGCGGCGCGGATCGGCGTCCTGGCGGCTTTGTTCGTCGTGCTCGCGCCGGTGCAGCTTGTCGCCAGCCGGCGCGGCGCGAATTTGGCCCGCCGCATTCCCCTCCAGTTCCATCGATTGTTTCTTCGCCTCTTCGCGATCCGGGTCACGGTCCGGGGGACGCCGCCGACCCCTCGCCACCCGACGCTGGTTCTCGCCAATCACGTTTCCTGGCTCGACATCCCCGTCATGGCGAGCCTCCTGCCGCTCTCGTTCATCGCGAAGCACGAGATCGCGGATTGGCCGGTCTTCGGCTTCTGCGCCCGGCTGCAGCGCTGCATCTTCCTCGACCGCAGCCGGAAGGCAGCGACCGCGCAAGCGAACGTGGAGGTTGCCGAACGCCTCGCCGGCGGCGACGCCATCGTGCTCTTTCCGGAAGGAACGACAGGCGACGGCAACCGCCTCCTGCCGCTCCGGTCCTCGCTCGTGGGTGCCGCCAAGGCCGCGCTCGAAGATACGGCGCACGAAGAGCTACAGCTCCAGCCGATGGCCGTCTCCTACACCCGCCGGAACGGCTTGCCGATCACCCGGCGCGAGATGCCGGACATCGCCTGGTATGGCGACATGGAACTGCCGCCGCATTTTCTTGCCTGTGCAACCGGCGGTCCGCTCGACGTCGTCGTGTCCTGGGGCGAGCCGATCGCGTTCGGGCGCGGTACGGACCGCAAGCGCGCTACCCTCGCGGCGGAGCTGGAGGTGCGCCGCGCGCTCGGACGCGCCCCGGTCCGGCCGAGGCATGCGCCGGATGTGCTCGCGCGCACGCAAGCCGAGGACCACCCGGCCTAGACCACGCCCCGGAGGTAACCGGGATGCATGAGTCACGACAGGGAGCAGAGTCCGACGGCTTCGCGGAAGGATCGCCGGACGCCTTGCAGCAGCCCGGGCGCGCCGGATGGATCGTCGAGTTCATCCTCTCCGGTCTCGCGCTCATCCTCCCGGCTCTCGCGTTCACGCTGGCTGCCTTCGTGTTCTACCCGCCGGCCGCGCACGCCATGGCTCCGGTGTCGATCGGGCTCGCTTTAGTGGGACTCGGACTCGTGCTGTTCGGCATCCTTGCGCGACGCTGCCTCTGATCCGAAACGGACGCGTGTCTCCCGCGCTATTCTCTTGAGGGGCCGGAACCCCTATTAAGGGCTGTTCCCAGAGCGTCAGGAAGCCTCGCCGCAGTGAAGAAGGCCTTCATCAAGTCCTACGGCTGCCAGATGAACGTCTACGATTCGGGCCGGATGGCCGATGTCGTAGCCGAGGGCGGCTATGCCGAGGCTGCGAGTGCCGAGGATGCCGACCTCATCATCCTCAACACCTGCCATATCCGCGAGAAAGCCGCCGAGAAGGTCTATTCCGAACTCGGTCGCCTGCGCGACATGAAGCTTGAGCGTTCCGCATCCGGCGGGCGTGAGACCACGATCGTCGTCGCCGGCTGCGTGGCCCAGGCAGAAGGGCGCGAGATCATCCGTCGTGCGCCGGCCGTTGACGTCGTCGTGGGCCCGGGCAGCTATCACCGGCTGCCCGGCCTGATCCGCGACGCGCAGGCGAGCCGGAAGGGCGTCGATGCGGAGTTCGACCAGGTCGAGAAGTTTGCCGCTCTGCCGCGGCCGAGCATGGCCCGGATTCGGAGCCGCGGCGTCTCGGCCTTCGTCACCGTGCAGGAGGGTTGCGACAAGTTCTGCTCGTTCTGCGTCGTGCCCTATACGCGCGGCGCGGAGCTGTCCCGGCCGGCCTCCGCCATCCTCGAGGAAGCCCGCGCTCTCCTCGATGGCGGCATCCGCGAGATCACGCTCATCGGGCAGAACGTGAACGGGTATCATGGCGAGGGTCCGGACGGCGCGACGTGGTCGCTTGCCCGGCTCATCGAGGCGGTCGCCAAGCTGCCCGGGATCCTGCGCATCCGCTACACGACGAGCCACCCGCGCGACATGTCGGACGACCTGTTCCTCGCGCATGCCGACATCCCGGCCCTGATGCCGTACCTGCACCTGCCCGTTCAGGCAGGCTCCGATCGGGTTCTCAAGGCGATGAACCGGCGCCATACGGCCGACGAATACCGCCGGTTGATCGACAGGATGCGCGCCGTTCGGCCGGATATCGCCATTTCGTCCGATTTCATCGTCGGGTTCCCGGGCGAGACGGATGCCGAGTTCGAGGACACGCTGCGTCTCGCCGCCGCAATCGGTTTCGCCGCCTCATTCTCCTTCAAGTACAGCCCCCGTCCCGGAACGCCGGCCGCCGACCATGTGGAGCAGGTCCCCGAGGCCGTGATGAACGAGCGGCTGCAGCGCCTCCAGGCGCAACTCGAGGCCGACCGGCAGGCCTTCAACCGGGCAATGGTCGGGCGGGTCGTGGACGTCCTCATCGAGAAGCCAGGGCGTCATCCGGGGCAGCTCAACGGCAAGACCCCGTACCTACAGCCGGTGCAGGTGACCGGCGCCGCGGCGGAACCCGGCGAAGAGGTCACCGTCCGGATCACGGGCACGGCGCCGAACAGCCTGTTTGCAGAAGCCGTCGGGAGCCGGATTGCCCCGTCGGTATTGGTGGAGGCCGCGTGAGGATACCGAGCGTCAGGAACGGCCCGCAGCCCCGAAGCCAGGACAGGACCAGCAGCTTGGAGCGCATCGAGCCGAGTGTGGACGCGTTCCCGGGCGTCGCCGAGGAGGCGGAGATCGCCCTGACCTTCGACGACAACCGGCTCGCCGGTCTCGTCTTCGGCCACTACGACCAGAACCTCGCCCATATGGAGCGACGGCTTGGGGTCGCCCTGAATGCGCTCGGCAATCGCGTCCTGATCAAGGGACAGCCGGATTCGGCCGGACGCGCCCGCATCGTGCTCGAGCGGCTCTACGACCGTGTGCGCCGAGAGGGCGCGCTGACGCTGGGCGATGTCGACGGCCTCATCCAGGAGAGCGCATTCCAGGGCAGCCTCTTTCCGGCGGCCGATGCGAGTTCCGGCGGGCACCCGGCCTTCGAGCAGATCGCGACCCGCAAGCGCGGCCCGGTGCGGGCCCGCAACGCCGCCCAGGACGCATATCTGCGTGCTTTGCGCGATCACGAGCTCGTCTTCGCCGACGGGCCGGCCGGCACCGGAAAGACCTGGCTTGCGGTCGGCCATGCCGTGTCGCTTCTTGAAAGCGGACGGGCGGACAAGCTCGTCCTGTCGCGTCCCGCGGTCGAAGCGGGCGAGCGGCTCGGCTTCCTGCCGGGCGACATGCGGGACAAGGTCGATCCGTATCTGCGGCCGATCTACGATGCGCTGTACGACTTCATGGAGACGCGCCATGTCGAGCGGGCGCTTCAGACGGGCATCATCGAGATCGCGCCCCTCGCCTTCATGCGGGGACGCACGCTCGCGAACTCGGTCGTACTTCTCGACGAGGCCCAGAACACGACCTCGATGCAGATGAAGATGTTTCTGACGCGGCTCGGCGAGGGCTCGCGCATGATCATCAACGGCGATCCGAGCCAGATCGACCTGCCGCCCGGCCAGCGCTCCGGCCTGATCGAGGCCGTGCGCATCCTGGATGGTGTCGAGGGGATCGCCCGCGTCACCTTCAAGGAGGGCGACGTGGTGCGGCATGATCTCGTCCGGCGCATCGTGTCCGCGTATGATTCCGCCTTCAGCAAGGGCCAGGTTCGCGAGGAACGGCCGCGGTGATCACGCTCGACGTCGAGATCGAGGCGGGCGGCTGGTCGGAGATCATCGGCGTCGAGTGGCTTGCGACGCGCGCGGCCGAGGCGGCACT
>CAXUKK010000191.1:0-6304 GCA_964251455.1 uncultured Enterovirga sp. | reverse complement strand
GCTGGGTGGTGGGCTATCCGCCGGGGGGCACGACGGACGTCCTGGCGCGGCTCGTCGCCGAGCCGCTGAGCCGGCGCCTGGGCCAGCAGGTCTATATCGAGAACCGGCCGGGCGCCGGCAACAACATTGGCACCGAGGCCGTCATCAACGCCGAGCCGGACGGCTACACCGTCCTGCTGGTGAACCCGGCGAACGGCATCAACGCCACGCTCTACAAGAAGCTCAACTTCAACTTCGTTCAGGACATCGCACCCGTTGCGGCGATCACGCGCTCGCCGAACATCATGGAGGTGACGCCGTCGCTCCCGGTGAAGACGGTCGCGGAGTTCATCGCCTACTGCAAGCAGAACCCCGGCAAGGTGAACATGGCCTCCTCGGGCCTCGGCACCTCGGTGCACATGTCCGGCGAGCTGTTCAAGGCGATGACGGGCGTCGACATGGTCCACGTGCCCTATCGCGGCGCCGGCCCGGCGATCACGGACATGCTGTCCGGCCAGGCGCACGTCCTGTTCGACAACCTGCCGTCCTCGATCGAGCAGGTCCGCTCGGGCGGGCTGCGCGCCCTCGCGGTGACGACGCTCGAGCCCTCCCCGGCCCTGCCCGGCGTGCCGACTGTCGCCGAGACGGTGCCCGGCTACGAGGCCGTGGCCTGGTTCGGCATCGGCGCTCCGAAGAAGACGCCGCCAGAGCTGATCGCCCGCCTCAACAAGGAGGTGAACGAGGTTCTGCAGGAGCCGAACATGGTGAAGCGGCTTGCCGATCTCGGCGGCGCGCCCTGGATCCTCACGCCGGCGCAGTTCGGCGAGGTGATCCGGGAGGAGACCGCCAAGTGGAAGAAGGTGGTCGAGTTCTCCGGCGCCAAGCTCGACTGACCGGCAGCGACCTCAGCGAAGCGGCTGCGACGGGTGAGCGGTCGGGTTATCGATCAGGAGGACAAGATGAAGAAGGCGAACCGGCGCAGAGTGCTGGAAGCCGCCCTCGGGGCCATGGTCGGCGCCCAGGCGCTGCCCGGAACCGCGCAGGCCCAGGTGCAGGCGACCCCGAAGGTGCTGTTCCCGGTCGCTCAGACTCTCCTGCCGATTGTGGCCTCGGACGAGAGTTTCCCGGTCCGGCGCATCTACTGCATCGGCCGCAACTACGCGGCGCATGCACGGGAGATGGGGTCCGATCCGACTCGTGAGCCGCCCTTCTTCTTCCAGAAGCCGACGGACGCCGTGCAGATCGTACCCGTCGGCACCGTCACGGATCACGCCTACCCGACTCTCACCAAGAACTATCATTACGAGTTGGAGTTGGTGGCGGTCCTGAAATCCGGCGGTCGCAACATCCCGAAGGAGCGCGCCCTCGAGCACGTATACGGCTACGCCGTTGGCCTGGACATGACCAGGCGGGACCTTCAGCGCGGAATGGGCGAGCAGAAGAAGCCCTGGGAAATCGGCAAGAGCTTCGACAACTCCGCCCCGATCGGGCCGATTCATCCGGTCGAGAAGGTCGGCCACTTCGAGAAGGGCAGGATCCAGCTGCAGGTAAACGGGCAGGTGAAGCAGGAGGCCGACCTCTCCTTCATGATCTGGTCCGTCGCGGAGCAGATCATGAACCTGTCGGAAGCCTTCGAACTCAGGGCCGGGGACATCATCTTCTCCGGAACGCCCGAGAATGTCGGCCCGGTCGTGAAGGGTGACGTGCTGCTCGGAAGGATCGACAATCTGCCCGATCTCTCCATCCGGATCGTCTAGCGGGCACCCGATCGCGCGAGAGGCATGGGCAGGCTAGCCGCCCCTGCCCGCAAGCGCGCCTGTCACGAGCGACTCGATCGTCGGCGGCTCGGAGCCGTTCGTGTCAGGCTGAACCTGGCTGTCCAGCCCATAGGCATCCTCGCGGAAATGGACGGTGCCGTCCGGGCTCGCATAGCCGGTGAGATACGTCCAGATGACCGGGATCTGCTTCGTCAGCTTCACGTCGATGCGCTGGCCCGACGTGATCGCCGCACCGATCTCCGCCTGGCCCCAGGTCGAGCCGGGCCCGCCCGGACCGGGCTGGCCTTCGAGAACCCATTGCGCGAGTTCGCGGACGCCGGACACCCGCACGCAACCGGACGACATGTTGCGGGTGTTGCGGGCGAAAAGCTTCTTCGACGGCGTGTCGTGCATGTAGACCGCGAGCTTGTTCGGCATGTCGATGCGTATCTCGCCGAGCGAGTTGTCGACGCCCGGATCCTGGCGCAGCGTGTAGTTCACGGCGCGCTCCGTCGACCAGTCGATGCTGGCGGGATCGATCTCGGCACCCTGCCCGTCCAGGATCCGGATCCGCATCTTGGCGAGATAGCCCGGATCCTTGCGCATATGCGGAATGATATCCTTCCGGATGAGGGACACGGGCACGGTCCAGGTCGGGTTGAAGTTCACGTTCTGGATGCGGGCCGCGATGGTCGGCGAAGGCCGATCCGCCTTGCCGACGATCGCCACGTAGCGCTTCGCCACGGTCCCGCCCTGCACGGCCTCGACGGTCGCGGCCGGGATGTTCACGGCGACATAACGCTCACCGAACGCGAACCGCGAGCCCATCAGGCGGTTCGCCGAGGCCTGGAGCTGCCGGATGCGGGTCGCGACGGGAACGTTCAGGTCGACGAGGGTGCGCGGGCCGATGAGGCCGGTATCGGGCAGGCCGTGGCGATCCTGGAAGTGCCGGATCGCGGCCTGGGTGGCCTCGTCCAGGACGTCCCCGCCGGCCAGTTCGGGCGCGAGATCGCCGGTGGCCGTCAGCCGCGCCCGCAACGCCGCGACATGCGGGCCCTTGTCGCCGAGCTTCGCCTTCGTGATGGCGTTCGGGACCGTCGCCCAGCCCCCGGCCTCCTCGATGCCGCGGTAGCGCTCGACGGCGTTCATCGTCGCGACGAATGTGCCCGGGCCCAGCGCCGGGCGCGGATCGGCGGACAGCTTCACGGGCTCGGGGATCGTGGCGGGCTGCACGGATTTCGCGACCGCCGACGCTGCTGCGTTGACGGTCGCGGGCGCCTGAGCCGGCGCGGGCGCGACGGCCGCTGCAGGAACCTGCACCGGCGCAGCAGACATGTCCTGCGCCGGCCTGGCCGGGAGTGCCGGGCGTGCGCGGGGCGCCGGCTCGGCCATCGCCCCCGCCGCAAACCCCGCGACGCTCAGCGCAAAACCGACAGCTCCGCTCCGCACCATGGCCCTATACTCAACGCACATCCGGCGGGGAGCATGATTGGTTAGGGTTGAAGAAGTCTGACTCGCCTGGAAGCCTTTTGCCTCAGAGCACCACGATGCCGGCGTGCTTCGCCTTGTTCTCCGGTTCGACATGGATCGTGACGAACGTGTCCGTCATCTCAGCCTTGAGCGCCCGCTCGATGGCGTCGCAGATATCATGCGCATCCGACACGGACAGGTGCCCCGGCACGACGAGGTGGAAATCGACGAAGGTCATGCGGCCGGCGTGACGGGTGCGGAGATCATGGGCTTCGATGGCCCCGTTGGCATTGATCGAGATGACGTCGCGGATGCGCGAGAGCGTCTCCGGCGGGGCGGCCTCGTCCATGAGCCCGCCGAGCGACTCGCGCATGACCTGCCAGCCGGACCACAGGATGTTGAGCGCGACCAGCGCTGCGAGCGCCGGATCGAGGATAGGCAGGTCCAGGGCCCAGGCGCCGGCCAGCCCGACGAGCACGCCGGCCGAGGTGAGGACGTCCGTGAAGAGGTGCTTGCCGTCGGCGACGAGCGCGTGCGAGCGCAGGCGGCGCCCCTCGCGCACCAGGATCCATGACCAGATCGCGTTCATGACTCCAGCAGCCGCGTTGATCGCCAGCCCGAGCGCCGGAGCGTCGATCCTTCGCGGCGCGAACAGCCCGCCCCAGGATTCGCGCAGGATCAGCAGGGCGGCCACGATGATCAGCACGCCTTCCAGCACGGCGGAAAAGTACTCCGCCTTCGTGTGACCATAAGGGTGGTTGGCATCGGCCGGCTGGGACGCGACCCGGATGGTGTAGAGCGCGACGGCGGCCGTCACCACGTTGATCACGCTTTCCAGCGCGTCCGAGAACAACGCCACGCTGCCGGTCAGCGAATAGGCCAGCCCCTTGAGGGCGAGCACGAAGATCGCGACACCGATCGAGACCGCGGCGAGCTTTTGCCGTCTATCCATCAGCGCGCTCGTGCCGGTCCGTCACTGTCTCGGGCCGGGCTCCGTAGCATCCCGACGCCGGATTGGGCAGGCCGGCCTGCAACTCCAGGCTGCTTGCGCCCAGGAAAGACACTTGAGCTTGGGCCGCATGCGCCCCAGAGCACCGGTATGGCTGCCTGGATCAACGCCTTCTTCCCGACCTTCGCGCTGATCGGGCTGGGTCTCGTGCTGCAGTGGCGGCTGCTGCCCGAGCCGGCGATCTGGGCGGGCATCGACCGACTCACGTTCTTCGTGCTCCTGCCGGCGCTCCTCGCATCCTCGATATCGACGGTGCGGCTGGACGAACTCCCGCTCGGCACGATGGCGGCCGCGATCTGGATCACGCTCGTCCTCGCCACGATCTCCGCCCTGATCCTGTCGCGGCTCCTCGGCCATACCCGGGCCGCCATGACGTCGGTCGTGCAGGGCGGCATCCGCTTCAACAACTATGTCGCCCTCGCGGTCTCGTCCGGCCTCTACGGAGCCGAGGGGCTCGCATTCGGAGGAGTCGCGGCCGGGCTTATCGTGCCCTGCGTGCAGGTGATCCTGACCCTGGTCTTCGTGCTCAGCGACGGCGGCCGCCTCCGGCCGATGAGGCTCGTCCGGCAGATCGCCTTCAATCCGCTTCTGCTGGGATGCCTCGTCGGGTTCGCCTTCGCGGCCGTCGGCGGAATGCCGCATGGCCTCGCGCCGTTTGCCCGATCGCTCGGCCAGGCCGCGCTCGCGCTCGGGCTCCTGTCCGTAGGCGGCGGGCTGGCGATCGGCGCGCTGCGCGAGGCGCCCCTCACGCAGGTGCTTGTCGCCACCCAGAAGCTTCTGCTCGTGCCGCTGGTGACGTTTGGGCTCGTCCGGGCCTTCGCGCTCGAGCCCGGACCGGCTGTCGTCGCGACGCTCACGATGGCGATGCCGACCGCATCCACGGCCTACGTGATGGCGCGCGTGATGGGCGGCGACGCACGGCTCATGGCCGCCATGATCACCCTCCAACACCTCGCCTCGATGCTGACCCTGCCCCTGTGGGCGCTCGCCCTGGCGCAGTGATGAAGCGCGGATTGCGGGATCAGGCATGCGGCTGTGGCAAGCGACCGCGCCGGAATGCGGCACGTGGCGCTTGGCCCGCCGATTGGGCCATGCTAAGTAACTGATAACGCTCGTTGTTTTGAACGTTTCCAAACTGCGAAGAATCCCGTGATCGTCTGCTCCTGCAACGTCCTGTCCGATGGCGACGTGAAAGCGTGCCTCGGCCCCGGCCCCGGCTGCCCACGCACGCCGGCCCAGGTCTATACGTGCCTCGGCTGCAGCCCGGATTGCGGGCGCTGCGCGCGGACCATCAGGTCCATCATGAACGACGCCCTGAGGGCGGCGGATGAGGCCTGCGGCTCCTGCCCGCTCTCCTGCGGCGCCGACCACGAGCATGACCATCACGGTCGCGAGCTCGAGCCGGTCGCAACCCTTTCCGTCGCCGTTTGAAATCATTCTAAACTAGCTGGACAAACCTCCCGGCCGGCCCTAGAGCCTCTCCATCATTGTTGGTGAGGATGTGATGAAGGGCGACCCGAAGGTCATCGATTATCTGAATCGTGGTCTGCGCAGCGAGCTGACCGCCGTCAGCCAGTATTGGCTGCATTACCGGCTGCTCGACGATTGGGGCTACAAGCAGCTCGCCAAGCAGTGGCGCAAGGAATCAATCGAGGAGATGGAGCACGCCGACCGCTTCGTGACCCGTATCATCTTCCTCGACGGCTTCCCGAACCTGCAGGTCCTCGATCCCCTGCGGATCGGGCAGAATATCAAGGAAATCCTGGAATGCGACCTGGCCGCCGAGGTCGAGGCCCGGGCGCTCTACCTCGAGGCCGCGAAGTACTGCGACTCGATCAACGACCGGGTCTCCAAGCGCCTGTTCGAGGATCTGGCTTCCGACGAAGAGGGCCATATCGACTTCCTCGAGACGCAGCTGAACCTCGTCGACCAGCTCGGCATCCAGCTCTACGCGCAGAAGCATGTCGGCCATATCGACGACGGCGAGGCTTCGGGCAGCCCGGGCCTGGCTGGCTGATACGTCTCGCAGGGCGAGACCCTGCTTGCAGTTGCGGCCGGAACGGCGCGCGGCCGGTCCCGTTTGTCGTTG
>CAXUKK010000190.1:0-6310 GCA_964251455.1 uncultured Enterovirga sp. | reverse complement strand
GATCCGGCCGGCGCAACCCAGGCACTCGCCAATCTGGCGGAGGGGATCGACGGCCTCGTCCAGAGCATGCGGTCCGAGCAGAAGCTCCTGCGTGAATGGATGGAGACCCAGGCCGCGCGCGACGGCGACATCCGGGCAGTGCTCGAGCGGTTCGCGCGTGAGCGGGCCGTCTGATGCCGGCCGCCGGGGGACGGAGCGCACGCAGGGGCCAGTTGAACTACTGGCCGGGCTTCGTCGATGCGCTCACGACCCTGCTGCTGTCGATCATCTTCCTCCTGTCGATCTTCATGCTCGGCCAGTTCTTCCTGGCCCGCGAGATCTCGGGACGGGACACCGTGCTCGATCGGCTCAACCGGCAGATCGCCGAACTCACCAATCTGCTCTCGCTCGAGCGCTCCGGCCGGCGTGATTTGGAAGCACAGGTCAGCGGCTTGCAGACCACGCTCCAGGCCAGCGCCACCGATCGCAACCGCCTGCAGGCCCTGATCGAGACGGGGACCTCGGCCGAGGTCCGTGCCGGTACCGCGAATGCCGCGCTCGATGCCGAGAAGGCGCTCACGGCGCGCGCGCTCTCGAATGTCGATCTCCTGAACCAGCAGATCGCCGCGATGCGGCGCCAGCTCGCCGCCCTCGAGGAGGCGCTCTCGGCGTCAGAGAACCGGGATCGCGAATCGCAGGCGCGTATCGCGGATCTCGGGAGCCGCCTCAACGTGGCTCTGGCCCAGCGGGTCCAGGAACTCGCGCGCTATCGTTCCGACTTCTTCGGCAGGCTGCGCCAGATCCTCGGCCAGCGCCCCGATGTCCGGATCGTCGGGGATCGCTTCGTCTTCCAGTCCGAGGTGCTGTTCACGGTCGGCCAGGCAGTTCTCAAGACGGAGGCCAATCCCGAGCTCGACCGGATCGCCTCCGTGATCCTTGACCTGTCGCGCGAGATCCCGCCGGACATCCCGTGGGTTCTGCGCGTGGACGGGCATACGGATGCCCGTCCGATCGCGTCGCCGCAATTCCCGTCGAACTGGGCGCTATCGGCCGCGCGCGCGATCTCCGTCGTCCAGGCCCTCGCTACGCGCGGCATCCCGCCCCAGCGGCTGGTTGCGGCCGGTTTCGGGGAATTTCAGCCGCTCGACCTGGCGACCACAGACGACGCATATAGCCGCAACCGACGCATCGAGCTGAAGCTTACGGAGCGCTGACCCTCACGGGAAGAAGATGAAGGTCACAACGACGAACAATGGCACCAGAATGGCCCCCGACCAGAGCATGTAGCCGAAGAAGCTCGGCATCCGGACGCCACCCTCCCGCGCGATAGCGTAGACCATGAAGTTCGGCGCGTTCCCGATATAGCTGTTGGCGCCCATGAACACCGCGCCGGTCGAGATCGCCGCGAGGGTGCCGGCCAACGGCCCCATCAGCCGGACCGGGTCGCCGCCGGCCAGCTCGAAGAACACGAGGTAGGTCGGCGCGTTGTCGAGAAACGACGAGAGCACACCGGAGAGCCAGAAATATGCCGCCTCGTTGGGCGAGCCATCCGGGCGGGAGACCAGGGACAGCAACGGTGCGAACGAACCCTCGCGGCCCGCACCGAGCGCCGCGGCGACCGGGACCAGGCAGACGAAAATTCCGGCAAACAGCTTCGCCACCTCAATGATGGGGCGCCAGTTGAAGTCGTTGGCGGCGCGATTGCGTTTGCTGGTGAGAGCGAGCGACAGGAGCGCGAGCGCGACCATCGCGCCATCGCGGACGAGGTTCTGAAGCTGCAGCTCTACCGTGTAGACATGCAGGGAGACCCCAGGCTTCCAGAACCCGCTGAGCACGATGACTCCGACCAGCGCCGCAAGCAGCCCAAGGTTCACGACGCCACGAAGACGGAGCCGTTCGTCGTCCGGCGTCGGATCGGGTTTCACCGTACCCTCGCCGCGGTACAGGTAGGCATCTAGCGCGAAGAAGACGGCGAGCAGCACGCCGGCGGCGAACAGGGTTTCAGCCGCCAGCGCCCGTGTCGTCCAGAAGAAGTCTACCCCGCGCAGGAATCCCAAGAATAGCGGCGGGTCGCCCAGCGGCGTCAGCGCCCCACCGATATTCGAGACGAGGAAGATGAAGAACACGACGACATGCACGTTCCGCTGGCGGTTGTCGTTCGCCCGGATGATGGGACGGATCAGCACCATCGAGGCCCCAGTCGTCCCGATAAGGCTCGCAAGCACGGTTCCGAAAGCCAGCAGTCCGGTGTTCAGCGCTGGTGAGCCGTGCAGGTTGCCGACGACAACGAGGCCGCCCGCGATCGTATAGAGAGCGAACAGGAGGAGGATGAACGGCAGATACTCGCCCAGCAGCACGTGCAGCACGACGTCGAGCGTCGGCGCGAATCCGCGCGTCAGCGCGAGCGGTACCAGTACGAGCAGAGCCCAAAATGCCGAGAGCGCGCCCATGCGGCGGTCCCAGAACCGGTGCGCGAGCTGAGGCAGGATCGCGATCGAGAGCAGGATGCCGGCGAACGGGATGGCCCAGGCGAGGCCGAGGCTCCTACCGTCGATGGTCTCGGCCCCGATCGCCGGTCCAGCCGCAAGACCCGTGACGGCTGCCGCTGCCGTCCAAAGCTGCCATCGCATTCTGCCGAGCCTTCGCGCATCCCCTCCCCGGCCCTTAGGGTCCAACCGACTCCGGTTCAACAAGCTTCGCCGTCCGGGCTCGCGCTCGCCGCCCCGGGCCGCTACGGTCGAGCAAATTCGGGGAGGACGCATGAACCAGATCGATCTGAACGGCCACGTTGCCATCGTGACCGGCGGGGCCCAGGGCATCGGCCAGGCGATCGTGGAGCGCTTCGCGGCCAGTGGCGCGACGGTCGAAATCTGGGACATGGACCTCGACGTCGCGCAGGAGACCGCCGACGCGATCGGGGGTAAAGTCATCGCGCGCTCGGTCGACGTGACGGATCCCGAGAACGTGACGCAAGCCGCAAGGGCGGCCGAAGCAGCGCACGGCCCGATCGACATCCTGGTCACATCGGCCGGGATCGCCGGCCCGAACGTGAAGACCTGGGATTATCCCCTCGCCGACTGGTCGCGCATCATGCGCATCAACCTCGACGGCACCTTTCATTGCTGTCGCGCCGTAGTCCCGTCCATGATTTCCCAAGGCTACGGCCGGATCGTCACGATCGCCTCGGTCGCCGGCAAGGAAGGCAACCCGAACGCCTCCGCGTATTCCGCCTCGAAGGCGGCTGTGATCGCACTCACCAAATCGCTCGGGAAGGAGCTGGCGGGGCACGATATCGCAGTGAACTGCATCACGCCGGCTGCTGCGCGGACGCGCATCTTCGACCAGATGACGCAGGAGCACATCGAATTCATGCTCTCCAAGATCCCGCGTGGCCGCTTCGTCGAAACCCGCGAAGTGGCGGGCATGGTGGCCTGGCTGGCGTCCGCCGAGAACTCGTTCACGACGGGTGCGGTCTTCGACCTGTCCGGCGGGCGGGCGACCTACTAGGGACGCCTCACCACCATGCGGACCGGCTATGTCTTCGTCGCGGCCTTGTGGGCCGTCGGCATCGTGACGGGCGTCGTTCTCGCCCGTGCGCCGGACAGCGTCCCGTTGCCGACGCCGCACTTGATGGTGCCGCTGATTGTCGGGCTCATTGTCGACCTTGCGATCCGACCGGCATCCAACGCCGGACGGATCGCGCCGATATCGATGAATGAGCGCGCGATTGCCGTGATCGGCGCGGCGCTCATCGGGTTCGGGGCAACAGCGCTGCTGTCGCCCCGTTAGACGGACGCTACTTCACGAGCGGGCAACCGCCATCGGCGAGCGGCCTGAATGCCTGCTCGGCCGGAATGGTCGCGATCAGATTGTACAGATCCCACCGGCTCTTCGACTCGGCCGGGGTCTTCACCTTGAAGACGTACATGTCGTGCACGGCGCGGCCGTCCGGGCGGATCGTCACCTTGCCGAAGAGTTCGTCGTTGATCTCGGCCTTGCGCATCTGCTCCACGACCTTGTCGCCCTCGATCGTGTTCGCGGCTTTTGCGGCACGCAGATAGGCGAGCGTGGCCGAGTAGACGCCGGCATGGTTGATCGCCGGCATCCGTCCACCCATTCCCTCGCCCCATCGTTTCGAGAAGGCACGCGTCTTGTCGTTGAGGTCCCAGTAGAAGGGCTCGGACAGGATCAGGCCCTGTGCCGTCTGCAGCCCGATGGATTCGATGTCGGGCATCTGCAGGAACAGGCCCGCGACGGTCATGCCGCCGCTGCCGGTCAAGCCGAACTCCGCCGCCTGTTTGACGGCCGTGATCGCGTCCGTGCCGGTCTCCGCCAGGCCCAGGACCTTCGCGCCAGAGCCCTGCGCCTGCAGGAGGTATGAGGAGAAGTCCGACGTTCCGAGCGGGTGCTTGACCGAGCCCACCACCTTTCCGCCGACCTTCGCGATCGCGGCAGTCGCATCCCGCTCGAGTGCTTGGCCGAGCGCGTATTCGAAGGAGATGAAGTACCAATCCTTGCCGCCAGCCTTCGCGACCGCTGTACCTGTCGCGTTCCCGAGCGCCCAGGTGTCGAGATTCCACTGCACCGTCGTCTTCTTGCAAGACTTGCCCGTCATGTCCGACGTGGCGGTCGAGGAGGCGAGCGTCGTGCGGTTCTTGTCGTCGAGGAGGGTGCTGATCGCGAGCCCGACCGCCGAGTTCGGCAGGTCCACGATGGCCGCGACCTTGCCCTGGTCGACCCACTGACGTGCGATGGAGGAACCGACATCCGGCTTGTTCTGGTGATCGGCGGAAACGATCTCGACCTTGAGATCACCGGCTTCCTTCGCGAAATCCGCGGCAGCCATTTTCGCCGCGACGACCGAGCCTTCCCCCGCCTGGCTGGCGAAGGGACCGGACATATCCGTCAGAACCCCGATCCGGACGGTGTTGTCGGCGATCTGCGCGTGTGCCGCGCCGGCCATGAGGCAGGCTGCTGCAGAGACGGCGGCTAGACGTTTCATGTTTTCTCCCCGGGAACGCCCGCTTTGTGAGGCGGCGCCGCGCTTCGCACAACCCTGGCTTTCGATGAAGGTGCACGAGCTCTTCATGGGCGGAAGCGGACGCCCAAAGGAGCACAATTGGCTCGCCGACGATCAGCGGCCGGGACCGGGAGCACTTGTGTTTTCAGGCAGAGCAGCCCGTTATCGAGCCTCACGGCTTTCTGGGCTGGATGCCGCTCGTGGCTGAACAACATGACTCGCTCGCGCGCCGGATCCTTCTCGGGATGTCGGGACAGGCGTTCGCCAGAGCCGCGAACTCGGTCTACGCGATCGGCCTCGTGCCCCTCCTTATCAGCGCGTGGGGCGTGCAGGGCTACGGCGAGTGGGTGTCTCTCATCGCCCTCATCTCCTACGCCTCGTACGTCAACTTCGGCATCACGACGACAGGCGGCAACGAGATCGTCATGGCCATCGGGGCCGGCGACTTCGACCGAGCGCGGCGTGGCTATCAAGTCTGCCTCAATCTGACGACCTATATCGTCCTGCCGCTCCTGCTCATAGTCGGAGCCGCAGCGTCGTTCTGCCCGTTCGACGAGCTTCTCAACCTCGGCCGCATCGACCGAGGTGGAGCCATCGCAATCGCGTGGCTCTCCCTTCTGCAGATCTGGCTTGGCACCTATCGCGGATTGCTCGCCGCGGTACTGCACGGCTACGGTCGCTATGCCAGGGCCTACTTGATCGAGGGCGCGGCGCGCGTGTTCGAGCTTGGATCGATCGCTGCAGCCATTCTGCTGTTCGGCGCGCGGCCGCTCAGCGTTGCGGCGATCGCGGTCGCCGCAACGGGGATCGATCTGCTGACGGTGTGGTGGTTCAAGAGAAACGTGGCGGCGTGGGCCAGGCCGAACTTCCGGGTGTTCGACCTCAGGTGGATCACCTCCCAGATCCGACCTGGATTCGGGTTTCTCCTGTCGAACTTCACCACCCAAAGCCTGTTCATGCAGGGACCTCGGGTTGCACTCGGGATCGTGAGCGGCGGGCAGGCGGTCGCCATCTACAGCGTCTATGGGACCGTGCTGCGTCTCGTGGACCAGGTCGTGCTCCTCGTGGCAGCGCCGCTGGAGGTAGAGGTTGCTCAGAGCCTGGTTCGAGGTGAACTCGACAAGGCCTATCAGTTGATCCGATTGGGCACGCAATTCGCCTGGGTCAGCCTGATTGCCTGCTCGGCTGCGCTCATGCTGATCGGTCCCTGGGTCTTCCACGTCTGGACGACCGGCCGGATCGCGTTCGATCACGGGCTCATGATGCTGTTCGTGCTGATCGCCTGCAGCGCACAGATCGGACGGGTCAGCT
>CAXUKK010000189.1:0-6354 GCA_964251455.1 uncultured Enterovirga sp. | reverse complement strand
GGGCGCGCGGCCTCGTGTAGTCCATTGAGCTTGCCGTCGCCAGTTGGCCGTGGGCGTCGTAGTTGGCGGCTTCGAGCAGGGCCTGTCCGATCCCCTGCGCGATGCCGCCATGCACCTGGCCCTCGACGATCATCGGGTTGATGACGTTGCCGAAATCGTCGACGGCCGTGAACCTGGCGATCGTCGTCACGCCCGTGTCGGGGTCGATCTCCACCTCGCAGACATGGACGCCGGCCGGAAAGGTGAAGTTCGTCGGGTCGTAGAAGGCACCCTCCTTCAGGCCGGGCTCCAGTTCGGAGCCGTTGAACTTGTGGGCGATGTAGGCCTGGAGCGCAGTCGATGCGAAGTCGATCTCCCTGTCGGTCCCGGCGACGCCGAACTTGCCGTCCTTGAACTCGATGTCCTCCTCGGACGCCTCGAGCACGTGCCCGGCGACCTTCTTCCCCTTGGCTATGACCTTGTCGAGCGCCTTCGAGATCGCCGACATGCCGACGGCGCCCGAGCGCGATCCGTAGGTGCCCATGCCGAACTGCACCTTGTCGGTGTCGCCATGCACGATCTTCACGGTGTCGATCGGCACGCCGAGCCGGTCCGATACGAGCTGGGCAAACGTCGTCTCGTGGCCTTGGCCGTGGCTGTGCGAGCCTGTCAGCACCTCGATGTTGCCGGTCGGGTTCACGCGAACCTCGGCCGATTCCCAAAGGCCCACGCCCGCGCCAAGCGAGCCGACGGCTTGCGACGGAGCGATCCCGCAGGCCTCGATATAGGCCGAGTAGCCGAGCCCGCGGAGCTTGCCGCGGGCGGCGCTGGCGCTCTTGCGGGCCGGGAAGCCGGCCGTGTCGGCGAGGTGCAGTGCCTTGGTCAACGCCGCATCGTAGTCGCCCGCGTCGTAGTTCATGATGACGGGCGTCTGGTGCGGGAAGCTGGTCACGAAGTTCCGGCGTCGGAACTCGACCGGATCGAGGCCGAGCTCGCGCGCCGTCACCTCGACGAGGCGCTCGACCACGAATGTCGCCTCCGGGCGCCCTGCCCCGCGATAAGCGTCGACCGGCGCCGTGTTGGTGTAGACCGCGTCCACCTCGGCATAGATCGCCGGGATGGCGTATTGGCCGGAGAGCAGCGTCGCATAAAGATAGGTCGGCACCGATGACGCGAAGGTCGACAGATAGGCGCCCATATTGGCGATCGTCTTGACCCGAAGCCCGGTGATGCGGCCGCCCGCATCGGTCGCGAGTTCGGCCCGGGTGACGTGGTCGCGGCCATGCGCGTCGGCGAGGAATGCCTCAGTGCGGTCCGACGTCCACTTGACCGGACGCTTCAGGCGCCGTGCCGCCCAGAGGCACACGACCTCCTCGGCATAGACGAAGATCTTCGAGCCGAAGCCGCCGCCGACATCCGGGGCGACGACGCGCAGCTTGTGCTCGGGCGCGATGCCGACGAAGGCGGACAGGATGAGCCGGGCCACATGCGGGTTCTGGCTCGTCGTATGGAGCGTGAAGGCCTCCTCGCCTGGATCGTATTCGCCGATCGCGACGCGCGGCTCCATCGGGTTTGGCACGAGGCGGTTGTTCACGAGGTCGATCCGCGTGACATGCGCAGCCGACGAGAAGGCGGCCTCGGTCCTGGCTTTGTCGCCGAGCTCCCACTCGTAGACGGTGTTCTTCGCGATGCCCTCGTGCACCTCCGGCTGGCCGGCCTCCTGCGCTCTGGCCGTGTCGACCACGGCCGGCAGAACGTCGTAATCGACGTGGATCATCTCGGCCGCGTCCTGCGCCTGGCGCAAGGTGTTCGCGACTACGATCGCGACATGATCGCCGACGTAGCGCACCATGTCCTTGGCCAGTGCCGGATGGGCGCCGGCCTTCATGGGCGAGCCGTCCTTCGAATGGATCATCCAGCCGCAGATCAGCCCGCCGACGTCCTCTTCCATGAGGTCGTCGGAGGTGGTGACGAACTTGCGGATGTCCTTGCCGGTATAGACGGCCTCGACGCCGGGGGCTGATATCGCGGCCGCGATGTCGACGGAGCGGATGCGCGCATGGGCGTGCGGCGACCGGACGAAGCAGGCATGGAGCTGGCCGTCGCGGTTGATGTCGTCCGTGTAGCGGCCGCGCCCCGTGATGAAGCGCTTGTCTTCGAGGCGCTGCACGCGCGCGCCGATGCCTGTCCCGTTACCGGCCATGTCCCTCTCCCGTGTCGTGCGCCCGCTTGACGGGGCTGCTACGCGCTCCCTCTCCCGAAGGGAGAGGGTTGGGGTGCGGGGCGTGTGCTATCCGGAAAGGACACGCCCCTCACCCGGACGCCCGCTACCGCGGGCGCTCGACCTCTCCCTTTGGGAGAGCCAACACCCTATTCGGCGGCTTGCTGCATGGCCTGCCCGCCGATGTCCCGGGCGCCGGCGCCGATCGCTTTCACGATGTTGTGGTAGCCCGTGCAGCGGCAGAGATTGCCCTCGAGCTCCTCGCGGATCGTGCCGTCGTCGAGGTCGTTGCCGAGCCGGTTCACGATGTCGACGGCCGTCATGATCATGCCCGGCGTGCAGAACCCGCACTGCAATCCGTGATGCTCGCGGAAGGCCGCCTGCATCGGATGCAACTCAGAGCCGTTCGCCAGCCCTTCGATCGTCAGGATGTCGGCGCCCTCGCATTGCAGGGCGAGGATCGTGCAGGCCTTGATCGCCTGGCCGTCCAGATGGACGACGCAGGCGCCGCACTGGCTGGTGTCGCAGCCCACATGCGTGCCGGTAAGCCGGAGTGTCTCGCGCAGGTACTGGACGAGCAGGGTGCGCGGGTCGACGTCTCCCGACACAGCCTTGCCGTTCACCGTCATCGATACGGACGCCATCTGTCTCTCCCCCGGGGCCGGCGCGGCCTCTGGCCAGGTCCGGCTCGGCCCGGCTCTCTTGCGAACTGTTCCTATCCGACATTGGAGAGGCCCCGCGGCACGGTCAAGCTGCAGTGCAGGCGCAGTGGTCGACCGTCCTTGCATGGCTCCGGCCCGGCTTGCGAGCCTTCGCAGGGCGCGCCATCTATTGCGCTCCAGGCAGCGCCTTCGCTGCCTGCCTGCACTGCCGAGACGCCATGAGCCTCCTGGACCTCTTTCGCTCCGACACCCCGCCCGAGACGGACCGGAGCGACCGCCCCGCGCGCTCGGCCTCGGGCTTCGACCTCACGCCACCTTCGGCAGCCGAACGCGGCCGGCTCGAAGCCGACCTGTCGGACGAGGAGAAGCGCGTCCTGCTCCAGCACGGGACCGAGGCGCCGTTCTGCGGCGGGCTCCTGAACAACAAGGAGGACGGCGTCTATTGCTGCCGCGAATGCGGGCTGCCGCTGTTTCGGGCCGAGACGAAGTTCGAGAGCGGCACGGGCTGGCCTAGCTTCTTCGCGCCGATCGACGAGGCCCACGTCCTCAGCATCAAGGACACCAGCTACGGAATGGTGCGGATCGAGACCCGCTGCGGGCGCTGCGACAGCCACCAGGGTCACGTCTTCCCCGACGGCCCTGCCCCGACGCGCCTACGCTACTGCATCAACTCCGTCTCGCTCGAATTCGTGCAGGACGGCGAGCCCCTGCGCGACCCGCTTGGGCGCGGCGACCACATCCAGGCGGCCTGACCCGACGCGTCGGCCGGCGCTTGACGCCGGCCGCCCCGGGCTTCAGATCGGCGCATCCTTCCCGTCAATCGATCAAGGAGCGCCGCCCTGGTGAGCGAGGCGACGACGTCCGTCCTGACCCTATCCTGCCGCAACCGGCCCGGCATCGTGGCCGCAGTCTCGGCGGAGCTGTTCGAGGCGGGATACAACATCCTCGACGCGCAGCAATTCGACGACGTCGAAACCGGCCTGTTCTTCATGCGGGTCGTGTTCAACGGCGCGGGCGGCGCGACGTCGGGTGAGTTGCCAAAGCGCTTCGCAGCCGTCGCCGAGCGTTTCGGCATGGCATGGTCGCTGCGCGATGCCGGCGAGAAGCGGCGCGTGATGATCCTTGTCTCGCGCTTCGATCACTGCCTCGCGGACCTGCTCTATCGCTGGCGCATCGGCGAGTTGCCGGCCGAGATCACGGGGATCATCGCCAATTACCCTCGCGAGACCTACAGCCAGCTCGATCTCGGCGACATCCCGTTCCACCACCTGCCGGTTCGGCGCGACACCAAGATGGAACAGGAGGCGCGGATCTGGGAACTGGTCCGGGAAAGCCGGACGGACCTCGTGGTGCTCGCGCGCTACATGCAGATCCTGTCGGACGGTCTCGCCGCGAAGCTCGCCGGACGCTGCATCAACATCCACCACTCGTTCCTGCCGGGCTTCAAGGGGGCGAAGCCCTATCACCAGGCGCATGTGCGCGGCGTGAAGCTGATCGGGGCGACGGCCCACTACGTGACGAGCGATCTCGACGAGGGGCCGATCATCGAGCAGGACGTCGAGCGGATCAGCCACCGCGACACGCCGGACGATCTCGTCCGCAAGGGCCGGGACATCGAACGCCGCGTGCTCGCCCGTGCGGTCCGCCAGCACCTTGAGGACCGCGTCCTCCTGAACGGCCGCAAGACTGTCGTCTTCAACGACTAAGTAAAGGGGCCGCCGGTTTCCCGACGGCCCTTCTTCGGACGGACGACAGGTTTAGCCCTGTGCGCCGCCCATCATGCTCTGCATGCGGGTGAGCTGCGAGATGTGGAGCCGCAGCAGCGGCAGGGTGCCCCGCGCGACGCGGCGCAGCGCCGGGTCGTCGCCGCTCTGGGCGTAGTTGCTGTGCACCGCATAGGCCTCGTGGTGGCCCATCAGCTGGGTCTGGACGAACAGCGCATCGTATTGCGGGCCGGGAGCCGTGCTCTGGATGCGGGCGATCATGTCCGCCTTCTGGGCGTCGCTCGACATCGGGACCGGCTGGCCGCCGAGGCCGAGAAGCGAGCCGGCTGCACCGACGGCCGCGCCGGCGACCATGAACGGGGCTGCGACGAGCCCGCCGACGAGGCCGCCCGGAGCACCGGCACCGGCGCCCGCCATCAGGCCAGGCGGGACGTTCGCGGTGAGCTTGTCGGTCAGGTTCACCTGCTCCACAACCTCGGCACGGGCGAACTTCTTCACCCGGGGATCCTGAGTCTTGTTGAAGGCGTCGCGAGCCGTCTCCTCGAGGAGCATTCCGCCCTTCGCGGCCATGGACAGATACACCGGAGCCGGGATGGCGCCCGGGGCACCCATGGGCTGCGCGACGGTGTGGGTGATCGCGAGCGGGGAAGTCGCTAGCATCAGGCCGGCGATAAACTGACGGCGATACATCTTAGGTCTGCTCCGAGCTGGATTGGGTCACGACGAAAACGTCGCGTGCTCAGCCAATCCTCACCGCGTCCCGAAGTTCCGCCACAGTATTCGCCGCACTTGCCCGTCCGTTTCCGCACATTAAAACCCGCGCAGCCATGTCGCGGCGGGTAATCGGGCCATCGGTGTCTCAATCTGTCGCTGCCGTTACCCGCTTGCGATCGGCTGCCGCACTACCTGTCGTTCCCGCAGGCAGACCCGCCATGGCGGCAATACGTCCGCGCTCTTCCTTCGAGAGCTTAGAGGCAGCCAGCGAGGTAAAATCTTCGCGAGCATAGGGGGGGCGGCCGCCCTGAAAGACAAGGACCTCACCTTTGAGCACGACGATGTCTCCGGCCCTGAGGGTCGGATCGTCCAGATACCAGTTCGGATTGCTGGAGGGATCCAGATTTGCCGCCGGGGCCGGTGCAGGGCTCGCCTTGCGTGCGATCGGCCGTACTCGCTGAGGGCGAGGCCGGCGCGGGCGCACCGTAAGGTCGAGACCGCCCTCCTCGCGGCCGTAAATCCCGCCTGGCGCGGGCTGGTAGGGGCGTAACGGCTCCGGGTCGCCGCCGAAGAGCGAGCCGATGGCGTCAAAGAGCCCGGCTGCCTGAGCGCCCCCGCTCCAGGCGATCGGCAGCACCAGGCTGGCGGCCAGGACGGACCAACGGAACGGCTGGCGGTTCTTCATGGCGAACCCTGTCGAAATCGAACTGGGGATCCGGGATGAAGCGCGGCCCTTGCTCCGGGTCAACAACCCGCCGCAAACGTGGTTTCCAGCGCCAATCGCGTAGGCCTCTGGTTAGCCGGGTTTTGGTGCGGCGGAGACCTGGGAGATCTAACAGGAGCCACCGATCGGGGACAGGCAGCTGCGGCGCGACCCTCCCATCTGCAGCTGCTATGCAGCGTTAGAGAACCGCTCGCCCAAAAGAGAGGACCCGCCTTCAAAAGAAGACAAGTCGATACTAGCGGGGAATGAAGCGGTCTCGAAACTTAGGAAATCGTTGGTGCCCAGGAGAGGACTCGAACCTCCACGCCCTTGCGAGCGCCAGCACCTGAA
>CAXUKK010000188.1:0-6357 GCA_964251455.1 uncultured Enterovirga sp. | reverse complement strand
GCGTTGCCTGGAGGCCGAGCGACGTCAGCGCGGCGATGACCTGCGGCTGCGTGACGATGCCGGCGCCGCGGGCGGCGAGTTCGACGGGCGAGCGCTCGAAGATGTCCACGTCCCAGCCGTCGCGTTGGAGCCTGATGGCCGCGAACAATCCGCCGACCGATCCGCCGATGATCAGCGCGCGCCGCTTCCCCGCCATGTCGCCCTCTCGTTGTTTATCGAACGATAAACGACCGCAGGGCGGTGATCAAGCCTCTTGCGCGAGCGCCAGCGTCACGGCCGCGGGAAAGCCCTGCAGGAAGCTGTCGATCGCCATCTCGATGAAGCGCGGCAGGGGCGTGCGCGGCGGTACGGCGTACACGTTCTCGCGCATGCCGTAGTAGAAGATGCCGCCGTGGAAGAGCCAGTAGCCGTCGATCTCGGCGGCCGTGATCGGCACTTTGCTCGGGTCCGGCAGGCCGGCGAGGACGCGGACCTCCTCGCAGATCGTGCGCAGCACGTGATCCTCGACGAAGTTGATCCACCAGCGGTTGATGTCGAGGCCGCGCAGGCCCGAGAACATGTAGATCCGCATCCATTGCGGATCGAAGATGACGGTCGTGTAGTGCTCGTAGAAGGCGATCAGGCGGTCGCGCAGCGGCGTCTCGCGGTTGCTGAGCAGGTCCATCCACTCGCCGTGCCAGCGGCTGAGATACACGTCCTCGTAGACGGCGCGGATGAGCTCGTCCTTGGACGGGAAGTAGCGGTAGATCAGCGGCTGCGTGACGCCGAGCCGCTCGGCAAGGCCGCGCGTCGCGCCCTCGAAGCCGAACTCCGCGAAGTAGCCGACGGCAGCGGCGACGATCTGCTTCTTGCGGTCTGCCGGAGCCAGGCGGCGGAACGACTTCTTGGGCGTCTCGACGGGGGCGCTCATCTGCCCAGGCTCTTGCCCTTGCTTCACGTGCACATGCTCATGCGACAGCCTTGACAGGCTGCATGTTGCTGATCAAGTGCTAAACAAATCGACCACGGGAGGCTTCAACATGGCCATGACGATGACGCCCGGTGCCGCTATCGAGCGGAGCCCGTGGCCGCAATGGCTGACGGACGACCTTGCGAGCGCCGAGCAGAACGGCTGCGTCGGGACCGAGCTCGTCTCCGAGGACGAGCGCGTGCGGGTCTGGACGATCCGCCTCAAGCCCGGGGAGCGCATCGGCTTCCACAAGCATGTGCTGGACTATTTCTGGACGGCCCTGAATGCCGGCCGCGCCCGCTCCAACCACGCCGAGGGCGCCACCTACGAGACGGAGTACTTCGCGGGCGAGACGCAGCACGCGCATTACGCCGCTGGCGAATTCAAGATCCACGATCTGGAGAATATCGGCGACACGGACCTTCTGTTCTCGACGGTCGAGTTCAAGGACAGCGCCAATCCTCCACTGCCGATCCCCGATTCCGTGCGGCTGCCCCAGCGCAAGGCCGCCTAGGCCAGCTGCTTGTAGTAGTAGGCCGTGTCGCAAGGCTGCCCGTCCGGGAAGAGGGCGTAGCCGGGCACCACGCCGACCCTGGTCCAGCCCGAGCGCTCGTAGAGGCGTTCGGCCTCCGCGCTCGCAGTGTCGAGCACCAGCAGGGTCTTGCCCGTCCGGCGCGCCACGTCCTCGACGGCCCGCATGAGCGCCCCGCCGATCCCGCGCCGCCGGGCCGCGCTCCGCACAAGCATCTTCGAGACGTCGGCGCGATGCGGCTGGTTCTCCGGCTGCCCGACGACCAGTTGGACCGTCCCGAGGACGTCGGCTCCGTCCTCGGCCACCAGGAGCACACGCTCCCCGGCCGCCACGCCTTCGGCGACGCCCTGCCAGAACCGTTCCGCCTTCTCTCGCGAGAGCGGCGCCATGAAGCTGACGGAGGCGCCCGCGTGAACGCAGTCGACCAACACGTCGGTCAGCGCAGGGACCTGCGCCACAGCCTCCTGTCCGGAGAGGACGCGGACGGATACCTGTTCGTGCAACGACAACTCCTCGGCTTGTCTCGACGGCCCTTCTCGGGCGTCAAAGTCGATAGGTCGTCAAGTCCGCGTCACACGCCGCCGCCGGGCTCGTCCTCGGTCGGCAACTCGCAGCGGTTGTGGATGTCGGTCGCGGCGATCGCCGCATGGCCCATGGCGACCACGATCTGGTCGAGCCCGCGCACGACGCCCCCGGCCGCGTAGAGCCCGCCGACGCTCGTCCGGTTATGCTCGTCGACGAGCAGCGCCCCGGTCTCGTCGCGGCGCGCTCCGAGCTGCTCCCCGAGGTCGGAGCGCGGCTTCAGGCCGAGCGCCGAATACAGGACCTCGAAGCGGTACTCCTCGCCGCTCCCGGTGCGCACGGCGGCAATGCGCTCGCCATCCATGTCCATCGCCACGACGGGTTCGTAGACGACCTTGATCCCATGGTCGTCGACGCGGATCCGCTCCTTCTCGTCGAGTTCCATCTCCTGCCCGAGCGTGAGCAGCGTAACATCGCGCGAATAGGTGCGGGCGACGAACACGGCCTCGCCGAGGCCGCGGTCCCCGAATCCGATCACGCCGATCGTCTTGCCGGCAGCCTCGTAGCCGTCGCAAATCGGGCAATAGCGGATGAGACCGCGCTGAACGGCGTTCGGCAGGTCGGGAAGGTCGGGTTCGACGTCCGCAGCGCCGGTCGCGAGCAGCACGCGCTTGAAGCGGATCTCGCGGGCTGCGCCGCCCCGCGGCTGCACCTGGGCCAGGAAGCCGGCCTCATCCTTCGTGATAGCCGTGACCTCGCCGTCGAGGATGGGCGCGTCGTAGCGCGCCAAGTGGGCACGTTGCCGCGCAAGCATGTCCGGTCCGGATATACCCTCGGCAAAGCCCAGGATGTTGTGGCTCGTCGGGATCCAGGCCGCGCGCGAGTCGGCGTCGTCGACCACAAGGAAGCGGCGGTTGAAACGCGCAAGGTAGAGCGCGGCCGTCAGTCCGGCCGGACCGCCTCCGACGATCAGGCAGTCGAGCGTATCGTGCGGCGTGTCAGCCACGGGGTCCAGGTCCTTGTTGCAGGGGAAGTCCCTGCTGCCGTCGCCTGCTTGGGCAGCCGTGTCGAGAGCCCGTGTGGCTCCGTTCGATGCAGAACGGTCAGGTCGGCAGTCGCAGCAGGCCTGCGAGCAAAGGATATGCCGTGCCGCCGGTCTCCGGCCTCAGCTCGCCTCCATGGCGGCCATCAGCCGGTCGCGGCTGAGCGGCAGGTCGCGGACCCGGATGCCCAGCGCATGGGCCACCGCGTTGCCGATCGCCGCAGCCGTCGGTCCGAGCGACACCTCGCCGAGGCCGAGCGGCGGGTCGTTCGGATCGCCGACGAGCGCCACCTCGACCTCGGGCACCTCGGTGAAGCGCAGGATCGGGTAGACGTCCCAGGTCGCGGTCGCGACCTTTCCGTCGGCGAAGCGGACCTGCTCCTTCGTTGCCCAGCTGACCGCCTGGATGATGCCGCCCTCGATCTGGTTGACCGCCCCGTCCGGGTTGATGACGAGGCCGGCATCGACGGCGGTCCAGAGCCGGCGCACGCGCACCTCCTCGTCGACGTCGACCTCAGCGATAACAGCCGCGTAGGCGGCGTGGTTCTTGTAGCGACTGAACGCGACGCCGTGCCCGGATCCCGTCCCGCCCTCCTGGCCGGGCAGCCAGCCCGCCATGGCGGCCGCGCGCTCGATGACGCGCCGCCCGCGCGGATCGCTCATCATCGCGAGGCGATACGCGACCGGATCGCGGCCCGCGCGCTCGGCGATCTCGTCGATGGCACTCTCGATGGCGAAGACGTTGCCGAGCGTTCCGAGCCCGCGCAGGGCCGAGGTCCGGACGGGCAGCTTCGGCACCAGCCGGTGCACGATGCGCTGCGGCGGCAGGTCGTAGAGCGCCAGCGTGTTGCGGCTGGCACCGCCGCCGCGCTCGTCCGGGAAATCCTTGCCCTCCGGCCGCGGCCAGGGTTTCGCCAGCGCCTCCGAGGCGAGGAGATGCACCTCGCCGTGAGCACCCGGGCGGCTGACATGGGTCGGGCTCGTCACGGTCAGGGTCCAGTCGAGCACGCGGCCGTCGGGGTCGCAGCCGGCATCGATCGCCGTGACCATCGCGGCCCCGAACGGGGACGACGAGAGTTCGTCCTCGCGCATCCACATGACGCGGATCGGGGTGCCCGGCCGGGCAACCGCGACCAGCGCGGCATCGAGAGCGACATCGTCCGCGCCGTTATGGCCGTAGCAGCCGGCGCCCTGCGTGTGGTGGACGACGACGCCGTCCGGGGCGAGGCCGAGAACCCGCGCGATGGAGCCGCCGAGCGGGCCGACCCCCTGGCTATGGCTCCACACGTCGAGCCGGCCATCGCGAAACACTGCGAGCGCGCAGGAGGGCCCGATCGACGCATGCGCGATGTATTGGCGCGAGTACCGGGCATCCAGCCGGAACGCGGCGGCGGGATCGGGGCTGTTGTCCGGGCCGATCTGGCGGTCCTTCGTCGGTTGCGAGAGGAGCCAGGACGCCTCGGCGTGCTCCGGCCCGAGCGGCTCGCCTCCCGTCCAGTCGAGCCGCTGCCAGGCGCGGCCGAGGGCTGCCGCGCAGGCCGTCTCGTCCGCCGACACGAAGGCGATGAAGTCGCCGTCGCGGACGACGTCGACACCCGGACCGGCCAGCCTCGCGATTGCGTCGTCGCCGCTCACGAGGGTCGCACCGGCCCAGGGCCGGCGCACGATCCGGGCGTGTAGCATGCCGGGCGGCTCGAGATCGTGGATGAAGCCGGCCCCGAACACCTTGGCCGGCAGGTCGAGGCGGTGCTCGCTCCGGCCGACGACGCGGTACTCGGACACGCGCTTCGTCGGCACGGCGCCGGTCGCGTCAGCAGACAGGTCGATGGAGCCGGCGAGCGACCAGTAATCGAGCCCGGTCGGTGCGCCGCCACGCCGGACCTCGCCGGCCTCGATGCTCAGGCTCTCCGGCTCGGCTCCGAGCCGGGCGGCGGCTCTGTCCAGCATGCGGGCGCGCACCTCGGCACAGACGAGGCGAATTGCCCCACCGCCGACCTCCACGGACAGCGAGCCGGCCGTGAACCCCTCGGCGGGAGACAGCTCCGTGTCCCCCGAGACGACGCGCAACTGCCCGGGCGCGAGGTCCAGCTCCTCGGCTGCGATCTGGCGCAAGACCGTCAGGATGCCCTGGCCGATCTCGACCTTGCCGGTCTTCAGCGCGACGGTCCGGTCCGGCTCGAACGCGATCCACTGCTCGAGCCGCGGATTGTCGACCAGGCTCTGCGGCAAGGTGTTGCGGATCATGACGGCGCTCCCTCGCGGAGCATGGAGGCGGCGCGCTCGACGGCGTGGATCACCCGCAGATGGACGCCGCAGCGGCAGAGATTCGGCTCCAGGGCCTGCTTGATCTCGTCGCGCGTCGGCGAAGTCGTTCGGGCCAGGAGCGCCGCGGCCGAGATCTGGATGCCCGACAGGCAATATCCGCACTGGCCGGCCTGCTCGGCGAGGAGCGCCGCCTGGATCGGGTGCGGGGCGGCTTCGGTTCCGAGCCCTTCGACGGTCGTGATGGCGCGGTCCCGCACGGCGGAAACAGCGAAGGTGCAGGAATAGGTCGGGACGCCGTCCAGCAGCACCATGCAGGCGCCGCAGCGCTCGTGGCCACAGCCGAACCGGGCGGATTTCAGGCCGAGCTCGTTGCGCAGGATCGCGAGAAGCGGGGCGTCGGGATCGCTCGCCACCTCCCGCATCGTCCCGTTCACGTTGAGCGTGATGCCCACTGCCATTGCCGCCCCCTCCGCTTCCGTTCCGTTGCCCAACGCGTATCAGAGCCGCTTGACCCGGGCCCGCGCTTATTTAACATCTGCTCAACAAGGGCCGGAAGGGCTCGAGGGAGGAGACGTGAGGCGCCCCGCCCGGGATGCCTCCGCACTCTCCCTCTGCCGTCATTGTCGCCGAACCGGCGCGAGGGAAGGGACGCATGGACATCCAGGTCGGCAAGGCCGCCATCTACGAGGCCGCCGAGAAGCTCAAGAACTGGGGACGCTGGGGTGCCGGCGACCGGATCGGCACGCTGAACCACATCACGCCCGAGATGATCCAGGATGCCGCGAAGCTCGTCCGCACGGGCGAAGTGTTCGCGATGGGTATTCCGCTCAACAACAAGGGACCGCAGAGCGGCTTGTTCGGCGGGCGCTGGAACCCGATCCACACGATGCTCGCCACCGGCACGGATGCCATCGCCGGCCGCTTCGACGAGACGAACAAGCTGCGCTTCGCCGACGACGCGCTGAACATGCCCGTCCAGGCCGCGACGCACTGGGATTCGCTCGGCCACATCTTCCTCGACGACAAGATGTACAACGACCTCGACGC
>CAXUKK010000187.1:0-6391 GCA_964251455.1 uncultured Enterovirga sp. | reverse complement strand
CTCTCACAAAAACTTAGATCGAGCGTTTCGGCGTCCCACGCCCCTCGACCTATTCAGCTCTTTGAACCTTCGCTGGACCAGACCCCGGGCCGGGGACGGAATGCTCGTGCCCGCTATCCGCTCGTCCCGGCGCAAGCCGGGATCCCAGCCGCACGGCGATCTGGACACCGGCCCTCGCCGGTGGGAGCGGGCGCCGTGCTGCCTTGGCGTTCCGCTTCCTTAGGCGATGCGCAGATCCGGCGTCTCTCCGAACAGCCGGCGGTGCTCGTTGAGCGCGTAGCGGTCCGTCATACCGGCGATGTAATCGCCGATGCGGCGGGCGAGCTTTGGGTCGGACGCTCCGTCGAGGTCGGTGCGCCAGTCCGGCGGCAGGAGTTGCGGCTCGCCCGTGAAGCGGCCGAACAGGTCGCGCACCACGCTCTCGGCATCGCGGCGGACGGACATGAGGCGCGGGTGCTTGTACAGCTTCGGGAACAGGAACGCCTTGATGGAGCGATCCGCCTCGCCCATTGCGGCCGAGAAGGCGACCACGGGATGTCCGGCCAGCCTGATGTCCTCCGCCGATTCCGGTGCCAGGGCCGCGATGCGGGCCGCCGATTCCCCAAGGACATCCTCGACGAGCCGCGTGATCACGCGCCGGGTCAGTTCGTGCGTTCGCCGCGACGGGTCGAGCGACACTCCGCCCGAATCGATCTCGCGCAGCAGCCCGTCGATGAACGGGACAGAGCGCACCTCCTCCGGATCGAGGATCCCGGCCCGCAGCCCGTCGTCCAGATCGTGCGCGTTGTAGGCGATGTCGTCCGCAATGGCCGCCGCCTGCGCCTCGGCGGAGGCGTAGGTCGAAAGGCCGAGCGACTGCAGGGCATCGTACTCGAGGATCGCGGCCGGGACGCCGCGACCGTGGTGGCGCTCGGTCGGGTGCCCAGCCGGATCGAGGAGCGGCCCGTTATGCTTCACCAGGCCTTCGAGAGTCTCGAGCGTGAGGTTCAGCCCGTCATAGGCGGCGTAGCGGCGCTCGAGCCGGGTGACGATCCGCAGCGCCTGGGCGTTGTGGTCGAACCCGCCATACGGGGCGAGGCAGGATTCGAGCGCGTCCTCGCCCGTATGGCCGAACGGCGTGTGGCCGAGATCGTGCGACAGCGCGACGGCCTCGGCCAGGTCCTCGTCCAGCCCGAGCGAGCGAGCCAGGGCGCGGGCGATCTGGCTGACCTCCAGCGTATGCGTCAGCCGGGTCCGGAAATGGTCTCCCTCGTGATAGATGAAGACCTGCGTCTTGTGGGTCAGCCGGCGGAAAGCGGTCGAGTGGATGATCCGGTCGCGGTCGCGCTGGAACTCGGACCGGGTCGGCGACGGGCTCTCGGGATGGAGCCGGCCTCGGCTCTCGCCCGGGTGGCAGGAATAGGCTGCGCGCCAGCGCTCGCCAGGTGGGCGCACGGTCGGTCCCGGTTGCAGGGGTGGCTGCCGGCCCTTACCTTGAGCCCGAAACGAACGGCAAGCCCGACCATGGAACTTCAACGGCCCGACGAGATCAAGCTGACGGAGAACGCCGCCCGACGCATCGGGCAGATCCTGGCGGACGAGCCATCGGGCGCCATGCTGCGCATCAGCGTGAATGGCGGCGGCTGCTCCGGCTTCCAGTACGGCTTCGACATCGACCGCACGCGCCAACCGGACGACGTCGTGCTCCAGCGGGACGGCGCGACCGTCCTGGTGGACGAGACCTCGCTGCAGTTCCTGAAGGGATCGGTCGTCGACTTCGTCGATGATTTGATCGGCCAGTCCTTCAAGATCGAGAACCCGCAGGCGACTTCCTCCTGTGGCTGCGGTACATCTTTTTCCCTCTAAGTACCCAGCCGCTTCCGGCTCGGGCGAGAACCCTGGTCGGAGATCTGTCATGCGCGAGTCCGGGCACGTTTTCCGGGGCGTGAGGTCGAGCCTGCTCGCCTGCGTCTGCGCGGCCGCCCTCGTGCCGGGCGCCGGCCGGGCCGCACCGGAAGGCCGGCTGCAGCTTGCCCAGGCCGGCATGATGTCGTCCCAGCCCCGGGCGCAACAGCCTGCAGCGCCCACCGCGCCTCCGGCCGGCGCGGGCGGGTTCTCGAACCGCCCTGCCCCGGTGCCATCGGCCGCTCCTGCGCCCGTCATCGTAGCGCCGCGGCCTCCGGCCAGCATCGTTCAGCCGCAAGGAGCGCCGGCAGTGCCTGCGGCGCCGGCCGTCGCCGCGGTTGCGCCCGCCCCGGCCCTGCCCTTCGCGCTTGTTCAGAACGCGGTCGGCTACACGGCCTCGAACCTCCGCTTCTCGGTCGGCCCGACGACCTACACCGTTCCCACGGCGGAAATCCGCGGCTCGAGCCTGTCCAGGGACGAGCTTGCGAGCCTGATCGACCCCGCCTCGAACGTGCCGCTCGCCGACCGCATCACCCGTCTCGCCGCGTCGGAGATCATCATCCCCGAAATGCGGGCCGAAACGACGGTCGCGGCCGGCCGGCAGGCTGCGACCTACCGCGACATCCGCCTGGCCAATGTCGGCTCCGGCCGCATCGCCAACGCGAGCGCCGCGAGCGGCAGCTTCGAGGGTTCGGGGCCCGACGGCCCGACCCGCGGGACCTTCGCCCGGACCGAGATGAGCGACGTCGATTTCGGCCTGATGACGGCGATCCTGAACGGCGGCAGCGAAACGGCACGGTCGGAGTTCCGACGGATCTACGGCAGCATCTCGATCGAAGGCATGGCCACCGAAGGTCCGAAGGGTGCGCGGACTCGGATCGCCCGACTCGCGGGACGCGACTTCAAGGCCAAGCCCATGGCGCAGGGCTGGCTCGCTGCCCTCGGCAGCCTTCCGGCGGAGACGGACCTCAACAAGGCGAGCCCCGCAGACCGCAGCCGGGTCGTCACGGCCCTGGCCGACATGCTCGACTCCTTCGAGGTCGGCTCGCTCGAAGCGACCGGCATCGAGTTCACGGACAAGGGCGGCAAGGACGCGACCGGCCGCATCAGCCGCATCGGCTACTCCGGCACGCCCGCCGGGAGCGAGTTCCGGATCGAGGGCCTGGATGTCGGCGGAGAGGACGGCCGGGTCCGGATCGCGAATTTCAGCATCGGCGGCATCGCGCTCGGGCCCATGCTGCAGGCCGGGCGCGAGCTCGCCGGCAAGCCAGAACTCACGGCCTCGGACATGCGGCGGCTCGTGCCGATCATCGCGTCGGTCCGGCTGAGCGGGATCGAGGTCGACACAAAGGGCGACCCGAAGACCGGCGAGGCGCCGATGCAGGTCTCGCTCGGGGTCGTCGAACTCCTGGCCGACAAGCCCGTCGAGAGCATCCCGACCGACCTCCGGCTGAACGTCCGCAACCTCTCCGTGCCGATCGCGGCGGCCGCCAAGGACGATACCGCCAAGCAGCTCGTCGGCCTCGGCTACGACAGGATCGATGCCTCGATGACGGCGAATTTCGGCTGGAACGAGCCCGGCCAGGAACTCGTCATCCGCGAACTCTCCGCCCAGGGCACCGGCATGGGCAGCGTCGGCGTGCGCGGCGTGATCGGCAACGTGACGAGGGACGTCTTCAATCCGGACCAGGCGCTTGCGGCCGTCGCCTGGATGGGCGCAACCGCGCGTTCGCTCGATATCGTCGTCCAGAACAACGGCCTGTTCGAGCGGCTGCTGACCCGTCAGGCCGCCGACAAGAAGCGCAGCCCCGACGATCTCCGCCGCGAATACGGCATGACGGCCGCTGTCGGCATCCCGGTGATGCTCGGCAACTCGGCCGGCGCGAAGGCTCTCGGCCAGGCGGTAGCCCGCTTCGTGGCGAAGCCCGGCCGGCTCACGATCGAGGCGCGGACACTGGATTCCGCCGGGCTCGGCGTCGCCGATTTCGCCGGCGCGCCGGACCCGATGGCACTCCTCGACAAGGTCGAGATCAAGGCGACGGCGGACTGACCGTCCGGCGTCAGTCCTCGTCCTGGCGCGGCAGCCGCGTCTGCGCCTCGACGACCGCAACGGCCGTCACGTTCACGATGCCCCGCGCCGTGACGGACGGCGTGAGGATGTGAGCGGGCTTCGCCGGGCCGATCAGGATCGGACCGACGGGCAGCGCATCCGCCATTACCTTGACGATCTGGAGCGCGATATTGGCAGCGTCGAGGTTCGGCATGATGAGGACGTTGGCCTCGCCCTTCAGCGTTGAGGTCGGGTTCACGCGGTCGCGGATCATCTGCAAGAGGGCCGTGTCGGCCGCCATCTCGCCGTCGACCACGAGGCCGGGAGAACGGGCCTGGATCAGCCCGAGCGCGCGCTGCATCTTGCGGGCGGACGCACTGTCGTTCGACCCGAAATCCGAATGCGACAGGAGCGCGATCCGGGGCTCGATGCCGAAGCGCGCGACATGGCTTGCGCAGGCGACCGTCATGTCCGCGATCTCTTCGGCCGTCGGCTCCGCGGTAACATGCGTGTCGGCTAGGAAATAGGCGCCCTTCGACGTGATGAGCAGGCTCATCGCGGCCATCTGCCGGGCCCCGGGCGCCAGGCCGAGGATGTTGGTGATATGGCGCAGGTTCGACTGGAAGCGGCCCTCGAGCCCGCAGATCAGCGCGTCGGCATCGCCGCGCCGGAGCGCGACCGCGCCAATCACGGTTGAATTCGTCCGCACGAGGGTGCGGGCAGCGTCGGGCGTGATGCCCTTGCGGCCTGCCGCCTCGAGATACGTGGCGACGTAGTCGCGGTAGCGGGGGTCGTCCTCCGGGTTGATCAGGTCGAACTCGCGGCCGATCTCCATGGAAAGCCCGAATCGTTTAAGTCGGGTCTCGACGACCGAGGGACGACCGATCAGGATCGGCTTGGCGATGCCCTCTTCGACAACGGCCTGGATGGCGCGCAGCACGCGCTCGTCCTCGCCCTCGGCATAGATGACGCGCTTAGGGTTCTCACGCGCCGCCGTGAAGAGCGGCTTCATCACGAAACCTGACCGGAACACGAAGCGGCCAAGCGATTCGGCGTAGGCGGCCAGGTCCGAAACCGGCTTGCTGGCGACGCCGCTCTCCATCGCGGCCTTGGCGACCGCGGGTGCGATGCGCAGGATCAGGCGCGGATCGAAGGGGCTCGGGATCAGCGAGTCGGCCCCGAATGGGCGCGCCTCGCCGCCATAGGCCCGAGCCACGACGTCGGACGGAGCCTCGCGGGCCAGCGCCGCGATCGCGTTCACGGCGGCCGCCTTCATGGCCTCGTTAATCGTCGAGGCACCGACGTCGAGCGCGCCGCGGAAGATGTAGGGGAAGCAGAGGACGTTATTGACCTGATTCGGGAAGTCGGACCGACCGGTGCAGATCAGGGCGTCCGGCCGTGCCTCGCGGGCAAGCTCCGGCATGATCTCCGGGTTCGGGTTGGCGAGCGCCATGATGAGCGGCGTCGGCGCCATGCGCTTCAGCATCTCGGGCTTGAGCACGCCGCCCGCGGAGAGACCGATGAAGACGTCGGCGTCCTCGATCACGTCGGTGAGGGTCCGCTTGTCGGTGACCTGGGCGTAGGGCGCCTTCCACCGGTCCATGAGCTCGTTGCGGCCCTCGTAGACGACCCCCTCGATGTCCGTGACCCAGATGTTCTCGCGCCTGACCCCGAGCGTGACGAGGAGGTTGAGGGTCGCCAGGGCGGCGGCCCCTGCCCCGGAGGTCACGACCTTGATCGCCGTGAGGCTCTTGGACGCGAACTCCATGGCGTTCACGACCGCGGCCGCCACGATGATGGCGGTGCCGTGCTGGTCGTCATGGAAGACCGGGATGCTCATCCGGGCCTTGAGGCGCTCCTCGACATCGAAGCACTCGGGCGCCTTGATGTCCTCGAGATTGATGCCGCCGAAGGTCGGCTCGAGCGCCGCCACCACGTCGACTAGGCGGTCGACGTCGTTCTCGGCGACCTCGATGTCGAAGACGTCGATGCCGGCGAATTTCTTGAAGAGGACGGCCTTGCCCTCCATCACGGGCTTGGAGGCGAGCGGCCCGATATTGCCGAGCCCGAGCACAGCCGTGCCGTTCGTCACGACGCCGACGAGGTTCTGCCGCGAGGTAAGGTTCGCGGCCTCCGCGGGATCGGCCGCGATGGCCTCGCAGGCAACGGCGACGCCGGGCGTATAGGCCAGCGCGAGATCGCGCTGGTTGCCGAGCGGCTTCGTCGGCTGGACCTCGATTTTCCCCGGCCTGGGATGGCGGTGGTAGAAAAGTGCACCCGACCGCAAGTCGTCAGTCACATCCGCCATCGTTCACCTCCGCCGAGCCTGCCGTCGTGTCGCCCGGCCCCTCGCCTCGATCTGCTCCCATCTCGAGGTGTCGCACTGATGAACCGCCGTCCGTGCCTGCGCAATGTGCCAATGCGGTTCGGCAGGGCGGGCCTGCGCACGGGTAGGGC
>CAXUKK010000186.1:0-6405 GCA_964251455.1 uncultured Enterovirga sp. | reverse complement strand
TGTGAGCACCACGTCGCCTATCGCCGGTTGCCTTGGCTGGTCGCGCGTCTCGTCGCAGGCCGGTGTCTAAGAGGCGTCGCGACAAGACGGCAGACCGGGTTTCCGTAACTTGTTGAACCGCACGTTAAGACACTTCGCACTAAACCGCACCATGCGGCCGATCGATCCCGTCGGGCTGCGTTGAAGGAGTGTTCCGGGCCGAGTCTGGTCTGGTGCAGCGTGGGTACGTTGATGACAGAGTTGGGTGCGGAACGGGCTTCCGGTCTTGCTCGGCTCGCGGCGCGCGTGTCGCTGAAGGCGTTCGGCCCTCACGCGCGGGAGGCGCGTGACCCGCAGCATTACCGGGTGCTCGTTCAATCCCTGTTCTCTTCGCCGACCTCGATCATCCTGTCCAATGTTGTCGGCGCGGCAATCTCTCTTTTTTGCTGGAAATCGTCCGGCTACGACATCTTCCTCCCGCTGTTCTGGATCACGAGCGCTGTCGTAGCGCTCAGGATTTTCACGGTCATGCGCTACCGCGCGGCTGTTCGGGATCGGGAGCAGACCGACGCCGAAATCCGAGCATGGGATCGCGAGTTCTTCGTCGGTGCGACCGCCTTTTCGGCTGTGCTCGGCATGATGAGCTTCATCGCACTTGCGATGACCGACGATATTCCGTGTCACATCATCACGATCGTGGCGGCGATCGCCTTTTCGGCGGGCTACGTGGCACGGAACGCCGGCCGGCCGATCTTCGTGATGGTGCAACTGCTCGTGTTCTGCGTGCCGATGTGCATCGGGCTCGCTGAAGCAGATCATCCGTTCTATTCAGTGATTTCGCTGTTCATCGCGTTCTTCATCATCACGAACGTGGCGATCGCCTTCTCGCTGAACCGGAATCTCCTCGAACTTGCTGCTGCTCGGAAGCGGTCGGACGGTCTCGCGAGCTCGCTGCACAGCAAGAACGTCACCCTCGATTCAGCGCTGAACTCGATGATTCACGGGTTGGTGATGTTCAACTCCAGGCTGGAGCTGGAACTTGCCAATTCCAGGTTCTCCGAGATGTACCGGCTCGGCGAGGCGGATCTGGCACCCGGCACCTTGCTCACCGGGGTCCTCGACAGCCTGATCGCGGCTCATGTGCTCACGCCGCTGGCTGCGCGCAGTCTTGGTGAAGTCTGCCGCGGCGCTCTCCGGTCGGGACAGACCAACCACGTCGAAATCACGACCGAGCGTAGCCAGGTTTACGTGGTCCACGCCGAAGTGACGGGAGACGGCGGGATCTTGATGGTCACGGAAGATGCGACGGACCGAAAGGCCGCCGCCGCCCAGATCGAGCGGATGGCGCATACGGACAACCTCACCGGCCTGCCGAACAGGTTCCGCTTCACGCAGGTGCTCCGGAGGGTCTGCGTCGAAGCCGCATCGGGGAACAAGACGTTCGCCATGCTCTATATCGACCTCGACAACTTCAAGACGATCAACGATTCGCTCGGCCACGAGGCAGGTGATCAACTCTTGGTGGAGGTCGCGCACAGACTCCAGTCGATTCTCAGTCAAGGCGAACTCGTCGCCCGCTTCGGAGGTGACGAATTCCTGCTGCTGACCAGCATTTCTCACCTCGACGCGGCTGCCCAAGCAGGGCAGCGGGTGCTGGACGCGCTCGCAGCTCCGTTCGGACTTGGAGGGCGTACCCTGCACGTGACGACCAGCGTGGGCATCGCGCTGATGCCGGAACATGGGCGCGACTCGAGCGACGTCCTGCGCGCGGCCGACATGGCGCTTTACGCGGCAAAGGCAGCCGGTCGGAACAGGGTCGTGGTGTTCGATCCGGAGATCGCGACGAACCTCAACACACGCCGCGAACTCGAACACGATCTGCGCGATGCTTGCCGGACGGGGAAGCTTTTCCTGCACTACCAGCCCATCGTGAACCTCCGTTCTCGCCGTCCCGTTTCCTACGAAGCTCTGATGCGGTGGCAGCACCCGGTGCGAGGTTTTGTGCCTCCCTCCGATTTCATCCCGATCGCCGAGCAGACCGGACTCATCGTGGAGATGGGCGAGTGGGCGATTCGGCAGGCCTGCATGGATGCACGTGACTGGCCGGGAGACATCTCGGTCGCGGTCAACGTCTCGGCCTTTCAGTTCAAGAACACGGCGGGCCTGATCGAGGCCGTGAAGAATGCCCTGCTCGTCAGCGGGCTTCCCGCCAGTCGGCTTGAACTCGAAGTCACGGAATCGCTCCTCATCGAGGATCAGGATGCATCGCTCGAGGCGATCCAGGCGCTGCACCGCATGGGCGTCCGGTTCTCCCTGGACGACTTCGGCATCGGCTACTCGTCCCTGGCGTATCTGGCTCGCTACCCGTTCTCGAAGGTGAAGATCGACCGCACCTTCGCACAGCACGTGACCTCGAACGGGCCATCTCGCTCCATCATCGAGGTCGTATGCCAACTTGCCGACCGGCTCGGGATGCGGGTCGTCGTCGAAGGCATCGAGACGGAGCATCAGCGGCGGGAGGTCGAGGCACTCGGTGCTGAGCAGGCGCAGGGTTATCTGTTCGGACGACCGCAGGCGGTAGGACAGCTCTCGCTCGCGAGAGACGCGGCCTGAGACCGGCTGGCAGCTCCGGCTGCCCTATTTGTGGACGTTCGCGGCACCAAAAGCCGCAAAAGACAACATCAACCCGCCCCATTAACCTACGCGAAACAAAGGCGTTTACTTCTCGTTAACCTCGCGTTCTATTCCGGACGGTAGATGCGGGGTTGTTGATGTCAGCTACGGCGTTCCGGACTCAGCCTGCGGTGGTGAACGCCGCTTCGGAAGGCGTGGTCAGAGAGATTGTCGCTCACGCCGGTGTTCTTCCTCAGATCAGCCTTGAATACGAGCCGGAGATCCTCACCCTTTGGATCACGCTTCGCCCCGAGCCGAAGCCCGTCTTCACTCTCCCGCTGATCGAGAGCGTCGGCCGCGTGCAAGACGCCGTCCTAAACTTGTGGCGTCGAGAGGAGGATCGCCCGATCCGTTACCTGGCTTACCGGTCGCCAGGCTCTATTTTCTCACTTGGGGGCGATCTGGACTACTACCTCGATTGCCTGAGGGCGAACGACCGTGCCGGGCTTCGCGGATACGCGGATCAGGCAACGAAGGTCATCCGCCTGAATCGCAGCGGGCTCGAGGGCTCGGTCATCACACTTGCAAAGGTTGGCGGGAAGGCGATCGGCGGCGGGATCGACCCCGCCCGTGCCTGCAACGTCATGATCGCCGAGGAAGACGCGACATTCTCCTACCCCGAGATCAACTTCAACCACTTCCCGATCTCGGCGGTGCCGATCCTGTCGCGCCACACGGGCCCCATCGAGGCCGAACGCATCCTGTTGTCCGGCGCCGAATCCTCGGCGCGCGAGTTCATGGCGAAGGGTGCTGTCGACGAGGTCGTTCCCTGCGGCGCCGGCGACGATTGGATCCGGAACTACGCTCGGCGCACTCTGAACACGCACTCGGCCCGGGTGGCACTGATCGCCGCGTTCAACGAGCAGGCGGGCGACATGTTCGGCCCGCTCTCAGCTTGCGCACGATCCTGGACCGACCACATCCTCAACCTGAAGCCCGTCGAGATCGCCAAGCTGCAGCGGATCGCGGCCGCTCAGGAGCGGATGATGGGCCGGATGCTGCGGGCTGCAGTGGCGGCCCACGCGTAAAGCCTGCCGTCACCTAGGCGCCGTCGCTGGACGTCCGGCTTCCCGGTTGACCTGATCCGCCAGCCATTAGATGAGCGACCGCTACCTGGATGGGGCGGTTGCGGCGAGGCGGGTCAGAGTGCCGGACGGGCAGATGCCATATGACCATCCGGCCTCCGGGTCTCATGCGGCTCCTGCACGGAGCGCGCTACCCATCCAGCCGATCTCGGCTGGATTGCTCGCCGCGATCGTCGGCTTCGCTTCGACATTCGCCGTCGTCCTCCAGGCGCTGACGGCGGTCGGGGCGACCCAGGCTCAGGCGGCGTCCGGTCTCCTGGCTCTTCTCGTCGTGAAGGGCATCACGGCCATCGCCCTCAGCCTGCGTTCGCGCATGCCGATCAGCCTCGCCTGGTCGACGCCCGGCACGGCCCTCCTCATCGCGACAGGCCTACCTGCCGGCGGATTTCCTGCGGCGATCGGCGCTTTCCTTGTTGCATCCGCTCTGCTGGTCTGGGCAGGGCTGTGGAAGCCCTTCGGCCGGGCTGTGGCGGCGATACCCATCTCACTCGCGAGTGCGATGCTAGCGGGCGTGCTGCTCGATCTCTGTCTTGCGCCGGTCCGGGCCGTCGGAGCTATGCCGGGTCTTGCGCTGCCGGTGGTCCTTGCCTGGGCGATCGCCTGGCGCTTCGCACGCCCTTACGCAATTCCGATTGCGGTGCTTGTCACGGCCGTGATCGTCGTCATGGCGACCTCGATGCCGCCGGGCGCGCTCGCCGACGTCGCGCCCCGACCGATCTTCGTCGCGCCATCCTTCAACCTGTCCGGCATCGTCGGCATCGCGGTGCCGCTCTTCATCGTCACGATGGCGTCGCAGAACATTCCCGGGCTCGCCGTGCTGAACTCGAACGGCTACTTCCCGCCGGTCGGACCGATTTTCGTGGCGACCGGCGCGGCAAGCGCCTTGATCTCTTTGTTCGGTGGCCACCTCGTGAACCTGGCGGCGATCACGGCGGCATTGTGCGCCGGGCCGGACGCCGATCCCGACCCGTCCCGTCGTTGGATCGCTTCCGCCACGGCGGGCGCCGCCTATATCGGGCTCGGCGGGGCGGCGACCTTCGCGGCGGCTTTCGTCGCGGCATCGCCGCCGCTCCTCATCCAGGCGGTCGCGGGCCTGGCGCTTCTCGGCAGTTTCGGAGCTGCCATCCAGGGCGCCTTGCTAAGGGAGGATGAGCGCGTGCCGGCTATCGTCACCTTCGTGACGGCTGCGTCCGGCGTCTCGTTCTTCGGGATCGGAGCAGCATTCTGGGGCCTGCTCGCCGGCGGCGCGATGCTCGGGCTTGCCCGTCTTGGACCGCGTCGCTGATCACCGGTGCGCGGTTGTCAGGGCTTGGTCGAGATCGGCGAACAGGTCGCCCGGGTCTTCGATCCCGGTCGATAATCTAAGCAGGTCCGGCGGGCACGGCGTCCCCGGACCCTCGATCGAAGCCCGGTGCTCGATCAGGCTCTCGACCCCGCCGAGCGAGGTGGCACGTTTCCAGAGCGTGATCCCGGCGGCCGTCGCGACGGCGGCCTGTTCCCCGCCCTTCACTTGCACGGACAGCATGAAGCCGAAGCCGTTCTCCATCTGCCGGGCGGCCACGTCGTGCCCCGGATGCTGGGGCAGGCCGGGATAGAGCACCCGGGCCACGTGGGGATGCGCCGACAGGCGTTCGGCAAGCGATGATGCGCCCCGTGCCTGAGCCGCCGCCCGCACAAAAAAGGTCTTCAGCCCGCGGTTGAGGAGATAGGCCTCGAACGGTCCGAGGATGGCGCCCGACCCGGAGCGGATGCGGGCGATGCGCTCCCAGTACGGGTCTTGCTCACGTGCGCACAGCACGCCCGCGATGACATCGGAATGGCCGTTCAGGATCTTGGTCGCGGCGTGCATCACGATGTCGGCGCCGACCGTCAGTGGGCGCGTGTGGAACGGCGACGCGCAGGTCGAATCGACCGCCAGCCGCGCGCCGGCCTTGTGCGCGATGGCGGCTGCGCCGGCGATGTCCGTGATCGTCCAGAGAGGGTTCGACGGCGTCTCGATCCAGACGAGCTTCGTCCGGCCGGGCCGCATGGCGGCCTGCAGCTTGTCGAGGTCGTCAGTCTCGACCAGCTCGATCTCGAGCCCCCAGCGGGTTGCCTCCGTCAGGAGCCATTTGCGCAGCGCCCAGTACATCACGGCGGACGCAACGACATGATCGCCCGGCTCCAGCGCCATGAAACAGGCTGTCGCCGCCGCCATCCCGGACGAGAACAGCAAGGCGCCCGCTTCCGCATCCTCCAGCATCGCGATGACGCTCTCGGTCTCACGCACGGTCGCGTTGTCCGGCCGGCCATAGATGAAGCCCGACGAGTAGGCGTTGTCCGGGTCGCGGATATAGGTCGACGAAATGTGGATAGGCGGCACGACGGCCCGCGTAATCGGGTCCACATGCCCGAGCGCTTGCGCGGCCAAGCTCGCCTTCGACCAGGTGGGGCGCTCTGCCATGGGAACCTCGAACCTAGCCGGTGTTTCGAGCCGAGCCCTAGCGGATGAGGTTTGCGATGAATACCCTGTGGCCCGGGTCAGGGCACCCGAACCCCCTGGTGGCCGGGCTTTCGGCTTGCGATCCTGCCGTCGCTGCGCTGTCGTCGCGGGGTCCTCGGCGACGCTGCCGAACATTTCCTCCTCAGGCGGGTGAGCGGCTCGCCTCTAGCACCCGCGACACCGCGG
>CAXUKK010000185.1:0-6464 GCA_964251455.1 uncultured Enterovirga sp. | reverse complement strand
GCTGATCGACCAGATGCTCGCCGCCTCGGGTCGTGGCACTTTCGACGACCTCGCGAAGGACAACTGGCTCGATGCGCAACCCCCTTTCGAGGAAGCGCATTATCTGAAGGGCTTCGGCTACTCGGACGGCAAGTTCCGATTCAGTCCCGATTGGACCTCCATTCCGAATGCCAATGACGGCCCCATGGGACCTTGGGAACAACTGCCCGAGTTCCCGGACCACTGGGGCTCGATCGAGGTAGCGACCGAGCGCCATCCGTTCCGGCTGGCGACAAGCCCGGCCCGCAGCTTTCTGAACTCAAGCTTCAATGAGACCTCGAGCTCGCGTACGAAAGAGGGCGGTCGGCCCGAGGTGATGATCCATCCGGACGATGCGGCGAAGCTCGGCCTTGCCGGTGGAGATTGGGTCAGGCTCTCAAACGAGCGCGGCGCTGTCCTCCTTCGCGCCCGGATCTTCGCCGGGGTTCGCCGCGGGGTGCTGATCGCGGAATCGATCTGGCCCAACAGCTACTTTCCGGACGGGCGCGGCATCAACACGCTTACTTCGGCGGATCCCGTGGCACCTTATGGCGGTGTCGGGTTCCACGACAACCGGGTCGCTCTGGAACGGATCGGTCCGGTGCTGGAGGGGTTTGACGAGCCAGCAACGAGGGATCTGGAACCGGCTCTGGCCTGAGGATCAGGCGAGCCCGAGCGCCGTCGGGCCGGGATCGCTGAAAACGGTTCGGCCCGCCACGAGGCGGGCCTGCCCGCCCGCCACGAGTTCGAGTCCCAGCGGGTAGAGCCGATGTTCTTCGGCAAGGACCCGCGCGCCGAGCGCCTCCTCGGTGTCGCCCGGCAGCACGGGTACGGCGGCCTGCGCGACGATCGGACCGGAATCGAGCTCCGGTACGACGAAATGAACTGTGCAACCGTGGATCCGCACGCCGGCATCGAGCGCCTGCCGATGCGGGTGGAGTCCCTTGAACAAGGGCAGCAGCGAAGGATGGATGTTCAGCATCCGGCCGAGCCGCGCCTGGACGAAGTCGTCCGTCAGGATCCGCATGAAACCGGCGAGGCAGATGAGATCCACCCCGGCATCTTCGAGGGCCCGTCCCACGGCAGCATCGAAGCTCACGCGGTCGGGGAAGCGTTTGTGATCGACCACGGCCGTCGGGATGCCGGCCGCCTCGGCCCTGGCGAGGCCGCCTGCACCGGGACGGTTCGAGACGACGATCGCAATCTCGGCCGGGTAATCTGCAGCCTGCGCGGCATCGAGCAGCGAGGCCATGTTCGAGCCGCGGCCGGAGATAAGGATTCCGACCCGCCTCTTCGCCCTGGGCATCAAAGTGCCAGCCGGCCCTTGTAGGCGACGCGTTCGGCACTTTGCGCCACGATGCGGCCAAGCCTTACTGGGTTTTCGCCGTGTGCACACAGCGTCTCAGCGACGGTGTCGGCCTCGGCAGCGCCGGCGACGATCACCATGCCGATCCCGCAATTGAAGGTGCGCAGCATCTCTGTCTCAGCGACCCCACCGGCACGGGCGAGCCACCCGAAGACCGGGGGAGGAGAAATTGCGGCGAGATCAAGCTCCACGCCCAGTCCGTCGGGGAGCACGCGCGGAATGTTGTCCGGGAAGCCGCCGCCGGTGATGTGGGCGAGCGCTTTTATGGCAGCGCCTACCCTAAACGCGGTTAGCAGCGGTTTTACATAGATCCGGGTAGGCTCGAGCAGCGCTTCGCCGAGGTTCTTCCCCGGTTCGAACGGCGCCGGATCGCTCCAGGAGAGGCCTGCATTCTGCACGACCCGGCGTACGAGCGAGAAGCCGTTCGAATGCACGCCGGAGGATGGCAGGCCGAGGAGCACATCGCCGTCCGCAACCCCGCGCGGAAGGAGGGTGCCGCGCTCCGCGGCGCCGACCGCAAACCCGGCGAGGTCGTAATCCGCTTCGGCATAAAGGCCCGGCATCTCGGCGGTTTCACCGCCGATGAGCGCGCAGCCTGCCTGCCGACAGCCCTCGGCGATACCGCGCACGATCTCGATTCCAGCCTTCGAATCGAGCCGCCCGGTCGCATAGTAATCAAGGAAGAAGAGCGGCTCGGCGCCCTGCACGACGAGGTCGTTCACGCACATCGCCACGAGATCAATGCCGATCGTGTCATGTCGGCCGCTCTCGATGGCGATCTTGACCTTCGTGCCCACGCCGTCGTTGGCGGCAACGAGGATAGGATCCCGAAATCCCGCCGCTTTCAGGTCGAAGAGGCCGCCGAAACCGCCGATCTCAGCATCTGCACCCGGTCGGCGCGTCGCGCGGACTAGCGGCTTGATCGCGTCCACCATCGCGTTGCCGGCGTCGATATCCACACCCGCTTGGGCATAGGTGAGGCCGTTCTCCAGCCCGGATCGTGGTTGGTTGCTCATCGTTCTTTGATTGGAGGCTTGGGGGGCAGTAAGGGTCGCGGTGACCCGAGGCAAGCGCAGACGCTCGGGACGTTAAGCCCCGAAAAGACCGAGTCGGTCGCAAAAATGAACATTCCCAACCTGATCACCATCCTGCGCCTCATCCTGGTGCCGGTCGTCGTCGTCATGATCAATCAGGGTCACTGGGCCGTCGCGTTCGGCCTGTTCACGTTGGCCGGTATCTCGGACGCAGTGGACGGGTTCATCGCCCGGCGGTTCGACATGCGCACCGAGTTCGGCGCCTATATCGACCCACTCGCCGACAAGGCGCTCCTGGTGTCGATCTACGTCACCCTTTCGGTCGTAAACGTGCTTCCAGGCTGGATCGCGATCGTCGTGGTCTCGCGCGACCTTATGATCTTTGCCGCGATCCTCGTGTCTCGCCTCATGGAGCGACCGATGGAAATTCGACCGCTGATCATCAGCAAGCTGAATACGGCGGCGCAGATAGCCTTCGCCGGGCTGGTGCTCGCCGCTATGGCGTTCGAAGCCGGCAGCCCCCGCCTGATCGGGATCGGCATGTGGATCGTCACGGCGCTGACGGTGGTATCTGGCGTCGGCTATCTCGGTCGCTGGCTGCGCCACATGGCAGGGCCCTAAGAACAGGGAAGCTGAAGCAAAGCGGCACGAAAGCCGCTACATGGGGCAGGGTACTCCAGGTTTTTCACCCATGCAGCGGCAGGTCGCCTATCCTCTGCTCGCCCTCGGGCTGTTGCTCGTTGGCCTCTACATGCTTCGCGAAGTGCTCCTGCCATTTGTCGCGGGCGCGGCGCTTGCGTACCTGCTCGACCCTATTGCCGACCGTCTTCAGCGTCTTGGCCTCGGCCGCTTCGGCGCGACGATCATCATCCTCGTGGTGTTCGTGCTCGTTTTTGGGCTCCTCCTGATCATCGCGGTGCCGATCGCGGTGCAACAGGTGATCAAGTTCGCAGAGCAGGTTCCGGGCTACGTCGTTCGTCTCCAGGCACTCATGGCCGAACATGGCGGGCCGCTGATCCGGGAGTTCGGAGGCGAGGAGGCCCTGGGGCAGGTCCAGCGGTCGCTCGGAGACCTCGTCGGGCAGGGCGCCAACTGGGTCACGACGTTCCTGCGCTCCCTCTGGAGCGGCTCGCAGGCGGTGATCGGCCTCGTGTCGATCTTCGTCGTTACCCCGGTGGTGGCCTTCTACCTCCTCGTCGATTGGGACCGCATGATCGCTGCGATCGACGGCTGGGTCCCGCCACGGTACCGCGAGACCGTGCGCCGGCTCGGACGCGAGATGGACCGTGCGGTTTCCGGCTTCGTCCGTGGACAGACGACCGTCTGCATCTTCCTCGGCCTGTTCTACGCGACCGGCCTTGCCCTCCTAGGCCTCAATTTCGGCATCCTGATCGGCCTCTTCGCCGGGCTGATCAGCTTCATCCCCTATGTCGGTTCGCTCACGGGCCTGCTCATTTCGGTCGGGGTGGCGCTCGTGCAGTTCCTGCCCGACTGGAGCTTGGTGCTCGCGACGCTCGGGGTGTTCTTCGTGGGCCAGTTCATCGAGGGGAATATCCTGTCTCCGAAGCTGGTCGGCGCTTCTGCAGGGCTCCATCCGGTCTGGGTGATGTTCGCGCTTCTCGCCTTCGGTTCGCTGTTCGGCTTCCTCGGCCTGCTCCTTGCCGTACCGATCGCGGCCATCATGGGCGTGCTGACCCGCTTCGCGATCCACCGCTATCAGGAGAGCCCGCTCTTCCTCGACGAGGCTCCGCCGGTACCTCCGCCCGAGCTCACCGTCATCGCGGTGCAGAACAAGGTGGAGCTATAAGCGTGCGCCAGCTCGTTCTGGACTTGCCGGTCGAGCCCCGCTTCGGCCCGGATGATTTTCTGGTCAGCCCTTCGAACGAGGAGGCTTACGCGGTCCTGGAGCGCTGGCCAGACTGGCCAAGCCCGATGCTTCATCTCATCGGCCCGCATGGAAGCGGCAAGAGTCACCTCGCGGCCATCTGGGCGCATCGCGCGGATGCGCCCGTCCTCCAGACGGCGCGCGTCGACGACGACATTGCGGCGGCCCTCGCGGACGTGCGGGCCCTTGTGCTGGAGGATATCGACCGGGGGCCTCTCGCTGAAGGCGCGCTCTTTCACCTCGTCAACATCGCGCGCGAACGTCGTCTTCCTCTGCTCGTAACCAGCGCAGAGCCTCTCGAGCGCTGCGGAATCCGCACCCCCGACCTGCTCTCGCGTCTGCGGCTCGCCCCATCCGCTGTGATCCAGCCGCCGGACGACGCGCTGCTCAAAGCCGTGCTGGTGAAGCTCTTCGTCGACCGGCAGCTCGTGGTGGACACGAGCGTCGTGGAGTTCCTGGCGAACCGGATCGAGCGCTCGCTGGCGCGCGCGGCGGAGGTCGTCGCGGCGCTCGACAGGGAAGGCTTGAGCCGCGGTCGGCGGATTACTCGGCCCGTCGCGGCGGCGCTGATCGCCGGGGAGGAGACGGGTTTCGATCCTGAAGAGCCGTGACGCACAATCACAGCTCAGTCATAAATGGTGCGTAGAGCTGAGATGATGGCAGCCCGGCGCAGACGCGTAAACGTTCCTACTCCTGCTGGAAGTGACACGCCTCCGCCCGAGGCCGAGGTCGTCGAGCTTGCGCCGCGCGAGCCGATATCTCGCGTCCAGGCGGATAATAGCATCGCGGAAGGCGAGGCCCTGCGCCAGACGCCTCAGCGCTTCGTCAATCGCGAGCTGTCCTGGCTGCAATTCAACCGGCGTGTGCTGGAGGAAGCGTCGAACCTCAATCACCCGCTGCTCGAGCAGCTGCGCTTTCTGTCCATTTCCGCGGGCAATCTCGACGAGTTCTTCATGGTCCGGGTCGCGGGCCTGAGAGGGCAGGTGAAGTCCGGCGTCGCGGTCAGGTCTCAGGATGGGCTTGCCCCTGCCGAGCAGTTAAGCCGGATCGCGACCGAGGCGTCGAACCTAGCTGCGGACCAGCAGCGTCGCTGGACGGAGCTCAAGCTCGAACTTTCCGGCAAGGGAATCGCGCTTGTCGAGGCTGATCAAGTCACCGATCGCGAGCGCAAATGGCTCGAGGACTACTTCCTTAATTACGTATTTCCGGTTCTCACGCCGCTGGCCGTCGATCCCGCGCACCCATTCCCGTTCATCCCGAACTTCGGCTTCTCGATTGCGCTCAAACTGTCGCGCAAGATGGACGGTCGGCCTTTGAAGGCGCTGATCAGGCTCGCGGCGAAGATCGAGCGCTTCGTGCAGTTGCCCGATCTCGAAGGGCATGGCGGCCTGCGCTTCATCGCCCTTGAGGAGTTCGTCGCTCTCTTCATCGACCAGCTTTTCCCGGGCTACCGCGTGGAGGGCCGCGGGGCGTTCCGGGTGCTGCGCGATTCCGATCTGGAGATCGAAGAGGAGGCCGAAGACCTCGTCCGACTGTTCGAGACCGCCCTGAAGCGCCGCCGGCGCGGCAGCGTGATCCGGCTCGAGGTCGAGGCCGCCATGCCGGAGGACCTGGCGCAGTTCGTGGCCGAGGAACTTGGTGTCACCTCCGAGGAGATCTTCGTCGTCGAGGGCAAGCTCGCTCTCAACGAGCTTTCGCAGCTGGTCGCCCTCGACCGCCCGGACCTGAAGTTCAAGCCGTACAATCCGCGCTTCCCGGAGCGCATCCGGGAGCATGGCAGCGATTGCTTCGCGGCGATCCGTCCAAAGGACATCATCGTCCACCACCCCTACGAATCCTTCGACGCCGTCGTTCTGTTCCTGCAGCAGGCGGCTCGGGATCCGAACGTCGTCGCGATCCGGCAGACCCTCTACCGCACCTCCTCCGACAGCCCGATCGTGCGTGTTCTGGTCGAGGCTGCGGAGGCGGGAAAGTCGGTGACGGCCCTTGTCGAGCTGAAGGCCCGCTTCGACGAAGAGGCGAACATCCGCTGGGCGCGCGATCTCGAACGCGCTGGCGCGCAAGTCGTGTTCGGCTTCCTCGAGCTGAAAACGCACGCGAAGCTGTCCATGGTAGTGCGGCGCGAGGGAGGACAGCTCGTCACCTATTGCCATGTCGGCAC
>CAXUKK010000184.1:0-6553 GCA_964251455.1 uncultured Enterovirga sp. | reverse complement strand
CGGGACAGCGCCTCGTCGATCGTCTGCCCGGTGACGAACTGCTCTCCCATCATCCGCATGGCGATATCGACACCGCGCCGGATGAGCGGCTCGCCGCCGCGCGAGATCAGGCGCGCGAGTGCATTGGCGAGGCTGGTCTCGCTGGCCGTGCCGGTCAGCTTGCCGGTCACGACGAGGCCCCAGGTCGCCGCGTTGACGAAGAGCGAGGGGCTATGCCCGACATGGCTCTTCCAGTCGCCTCCGGAAATCTTGTCCCGGATCAGCGCGTCGCGCGTCGCGTTGTCCGGGATGCGCAGCAGCGCCTCGGCCAGGCACATAAGCGCGACGCCCTCCTGCGAGGACAGCGCATATTCGTGGATCAGCCCCTCGACCCCGCCCGAGCGGGTTTTTGCGCGCAGAGCGAGAACCAGCCGCCGGGCCGTCGCCGCGATGGCGGCCGCACGCTCCGGAGTCTGCTCGGCGGCCGCCAGCAGGGGCAGGACGCAATCGGGCTCGGCCCGCCGGTACGCGGCCGTGATCGCGGCCCGAAGCGGAGCTCCTGGCCGCGGCTCACGCTCCACGTCCGGCGAGGCGACTGGGCCGGCGAGAAGGGCAGACATAGCTCTCCGGGACGAAGACGGATGGGTCACGATACAGCCATCCGGGCAGAAAAGCCTGAGGACTAGCGCGGCCGGTAACGCCGCTGCACCAGCATGTTCGCAGCGCCGGTCAGGACGAGCGTGGCGAGCATCAGGATGAACGCTATGGCGCCGCCGAACGGCCAGTTATTCTGTTCGACGAAGCCGCGGAACACGAGGGGTGCCATCATCTGGAAGGTCGGGCCGCCGAGGAGGACCGGCGTCGCATAGGCGTTCATGCCGAGGATGAAGGTCAGGATGCAGCCCGCGATCACGCCCGGCATGGCGAGCGGGATCAGCACGCGCCAGACCATCTGCCAGGGCCCTGCCCCGAGATTGAAGGCCGCCTCCTCGACCGAGCGGTCCACGCCCTCGATGACACTCGCGAGCGTGAGCACGAGGAAGGGCAGGTTCACGGCCGTCACCCCGATGATGACTGCCATCTCGGAATACATCAGCTCGATCGGGCGCGAGATCAGCCCAAGCTCCAGGAGCGAGCCGTTCATGAAGCCCTTGGACCCGAACGCCACCATCCAGCCCGCGGCCCGGACCGCGTTCCCGACGAAGAGCGGCAGGATCACGAGGATGACGAGCAGGTTCTTCCAGCGCGAGCGGGTGCGGGCCAGCACATAGGCGAGCGGCGCGCCGGCGACGAGGCAGATCAGCGTGCAGAGCGCCGCGACCCGCATCGTCCGGACCAGCGCGGCGAGGTAGTACGGGTCGGTGAAGAACTTGACGTAGTTCGCGAGCGTCAGCGCCTCCACCATGAACTTGCCCGGAACGAAGGCATTCAGGCTGTAGCGGAACAGGAACGCGAGCGGGAGGCTGAGCAGCAGGCCGACATAGATCGTCGCCGGCCCGACCAGGCTCGCGATCGGAAGCATGGTCTGTCCCGTGCCCCTCCGCCGCATTGCGGCGGCCGAGGTCGGAAGGGGCGCGGAACCTGCCGCCGCCCCGGCCAGCGAGGGTGCCTGCATCAGGCCTTGAACTCCTTGTCCCACCACTCCTTCAGGGCCGAGTCGTTCTTCGCGAGGTAGGCGTAGTCCAGGTCGACGAAGCGCTTCTTCTCCTCGGCCGTGAAGCCGATCCGCTTGTCGAGATCGGGAGCGACGACGGCGGTCGTCACGGTCGGGTTGAAGCCCATGTCGACCGCGAAGGCCTCCTGCGCCGATTTCTCCAGCATCGCGTCCATGTAGGCGTAGGCTGCCGCCTTGTTGGGTGCGTTCTTCGCAATCGAGAACCCGGAAATGTAGAGCGGGATGCCCTCGCTCGGGCCGACGATCTCCAGCGGGATCCCGGCATTCTGCCACTGCACGCCGCGCGCCTTCCACATGACGCCGATGCCGACCTCCTCGGTCTTCATCGCCTGCGCGAAGGCCTCGTTGGCGGCGGAGATGCGGGCACTGGCCTTCTTGGCGGGGAGCAGCACCTGCTTGCCCGGCTCGAGATCCGACACCGTCCCGCCGGCCGCAAGCGAGGCCGCGACCATCACGAACTGATACTGGATGTCGATGAAGCCCATCTTCGACCCGTGCGCCGGGTCGAAGCAATCCTTGAAGCTCGTCGGCGCCTTCGTGATGACCTTGGGATTATAGAGCACCACCTTGCCCGAGTAGATGTGGCCGATGCCGTAGGGATACTTCATCTGCGGCACGATGATCGCCGCGTTCTTCAGCTTCGAATAGTCGATCGTCTCGGCGACGCCAGCCTCGTTCATCTCGAACATGTTGGCGGCGGAGAGGCCCTGGATGTCGACCGTGCCGCGCGGCAGGCGCCGTTCGGCGACCATCTTGGCGCGCCGCGGCGCGTCCGAGGCCTGGTCCTGCACGACTTCGAAGCCCATCGGCTTGAGGATCGGCTCGTCGATGTTCTTGTTGAGGAGGCGCGCATAGTCGCCGCCCCAGGTGCCCACGACGACGCGTCCGCCGCCCTGGGCGCTCGCCCGACCCGTTCCGAGGGCGAGCGCGCCCATGCCGGCCAGTGCGCCGCGCCGCGTAATCCGATCGTTCATTTGCCCATCTCCATGTTACGCCGCTCCGGCAAACAGCATGCCGGCATCCCGTCCCCACCCGACCTGGACCTCGTCCCCGACCTTCGGGGTGGGTGTTCCCGGCCGGTTCGGCAGGTGGATCACCACGCGGTCCGCCGGCGAGAGGCGCACATGCGCCTCGATCATCGGGCCGAGATAGGACAGGATCTCGACGCGGCCGGGCAGGCGATTGTCGATGCCCTCGCCCGCCGCGATCACGAGGCGTTCGGGCCGGAGCGCCAGCGCCGAGGCGTCCGGCACGCTGCCGTCGCAGGCGAGATCGAGCCCGCCCGCGCTGCGGAACCGGCCGGGCTCCGTGACGGTCCCCTCGAGGAACGTGCTGCGCCCGACGAAGCTCGCCACGAACCGGTCGGCCGGGCGCTCGTAGAGATCCTGCTGCGTGCCGATCTGGCGGACGCGACCTTCCGCCATGACGACCAGCCGGTCGGCAACCGTCAGGGCCTCTTCCTGGTCATGGGTGACCATCACGGTCGTCAGACCGAGTCGCTGCTGCAACTCGCGGATCTCGATCCGAACCTCCTCGCGCAGCTTCGCGTCGAGGTTCGAGAGCGGCTCGTCGAGGAGCAGCACGTCGGGCCGGATCGCCAGGGCGCGGGCCAGGGCGACGCGCTGCTGCTGTCCGCCGGAGAGTTCGCGCGGAAGGCGCTCGCTGTACCGATCGAGCCGGACGAGCCGGAGCGCCTCGGTGACGCGCGGTGCGATCTCGGCCTTCGGCACCTTCCGCATCTCGAGCCCGAAGCCGACATTTGCCGCGACATTCATGTGCGGGAACAGGGCGTAGCTCTGGAAGACCATGCCCGTGTTGCGCTTCCAGGGCGGCAGGTCCGTCACGTCGCGCGGGCCGATCCTGATCGTCCCGCCGCTCGGATGGACGAAACCCGCGATCATGCGAAGGGTCGTCGTCTTGCCACAGCCCGAGGGGCCGAGGAGAACGAGGAACTCCCCCTGCGGAACGTCCAGCGTCACGGCCTCAACGGCAGCCTGGGTGCCGTAGCGCTTGGACAGGTCGGTGATGTCGAGGCGAGCCATCAGACGACCCTTGCGAGTTTGACGTAGCGATCCGTGATCAGCATCGCGCCGCCCACGAGCACGATCTGCACCACGGAGGCGGCCGCGACCGTCGGGTCGATCTTCCAGGCGAGGTATTGAAGGATCGCGATCGGCAGCGTCGTCTGCCCAGGCCCGACCAGGAACAGGCTGACCTCGAGATTGCCGAAGGAGAGCACGAAACCAAAGAGGGCAGCGGCAACGAGGCCGGACCGGATGCCCGGCAGCGTGATGCGCCGGAAGGTCGTCCACGGCCCGGCGCCGAGGTTCTGGGCGGCTTCCTCGATCGTTCGATCAAGCCCGACCAGGCTCGCCGTGATGAGCCGTGTTGCCCAGGGGACGACGATGATCGAATGGGCCGCGATCAGGCCTGCCGTGGAGCCGAGCAGCGGCCACTCCGTCGCTAATTCCAGCTCGAGTTCGCCGACATAGATCGCGGTCCCCAGAACGACACCCGGCACGACGAGCGGCATGAGCAGCAGCGTGTTGACGGTCCCATGGCCCGGGAACTTGCGTCGCGCGATTGCAAGGCTGGCCGGGACGGCCAGGAGCAGTCCGATCACGGTCGCGCCGAGCCCGACCTTCAGGCTGAGAAGAAAGCCGGAGACGAAGCTCTTGTTGTCGAGGATCGCCGGAAACCAGCGCACCGAATAGCCTTCCGGCGGGAAGGACGGGATTTCCTGGCGGAAGAACGCGAGCCAGACCACGAGGACAAGCGGCAGGAGAATGAAGGCGAGCGTCGTGCCCGCTGCCGTATGCAGAACGAGGCGGCCGAGAGGCGGCACGCGGATCGCTACGGCGGGCGAGCTCACTGCAGCCGGTTCTTGTGGAAGACGCCGCCCTTCATGATCGCCGAAAGATGGCGGCCCTGATGCTGGAACAGCTCGAGGTCGGCCAGGGGATCGCCGTCCACGACGATCAGGTCCGCGAAGGCGCCAGGCTTGAGCGTGCCGAGCCGTCCCTCCTGGCGCAAGACCTTGGCGCCGATCGTGGTGGCGGACCTGATGATGTCGATTGCGGGCAAGACTTCGCGCCTGAGGAGGAATTCGCGGCTCTGGTCGACTTGGAGCTGCCCAAGCAGGTCGGAGCCATATGCAACCGGCACGCCAGCGCGGGCGCAGATCTCGAGCGACCGAAGGCCTCCGTCGATGACGAGGTCGTTCTTCGCGAGCATGTCGGCATTCATGCCGAACTCCGCGGCCCGCTCGCGCATGGCGTAATACGCGACGAGGTTCGCGATCAGGAACATGCCCTTCTCGGCCATGACGGCGGCCGAGGCATCGTCGATCAGGTTGCCGTGCTCGATCGTGCGGACGCCCGAATGGGCCGCGCGAGTGATCGCCTCGGGCGTGTAGGCATGGGCGCAGACGTAGCGGCCGAAAGCCGTCGCCTCCTCGACCGCAGCCTCCACCTCCGGCAACGAGAATTGCAGCGAGTCCAGCGGGTCGAAAGGCGAGGCGACGCCGCCCGACATCATGATCTTGACGTGGTCCGCCCCCTGCCGAAGCTGCTCACGCGCGGCCCGCCGAACGTCGGACGGCCCGTCCTAAACGCGGGCGGTGAAGCTCATGGCGTTGCAGCAATGGCAGCGGAGGCTGTAATCCGTTCGCCTTCGCGCATCGTTGTGGCCACCCGTCGGGCCGATGGACTGGCCGGCGATGAAGAGCCGAGGCCCGGGGATCGCGCCCTGGTCCACGGCCTGCTTGATGCCCCAATCCGCGCCGCCGGTGTCGCGCACCGTCGTGAAGCCGCGATCGATCATGTCGCGCATCAGGCTGGCCGCACGGGCGGTCATCAGCGTGAGCGGGACCGATTCGAGCGACGGGATGTTCACGGCCACGAGGAAGACGTGGACGTGGGAATCGATCAGGCCCGGCATGACGACCCGGCCGCCGCAATCGATGATTCTGGCGCTCTCGGACCGGATCGGCCCGTCCGACACTTCGCGGATCGTATCGCCTTCGACGAGCAGCTCATGGCCGTCCACAAGCTCGCCAATCTCCGGCTCAAGCAGGCGGAAATTCCGAAACAGCAGCGGCGCCATCATTCTCTCTCGCAGGCAGGCGGCAGTGAACACCGCGGCCCGGCGATGCACAAGGCGGGCCGAACGCGGTCACCGCGGACGATAGGCGATGCACTCGATCTCGATGTCGAAGGGAAGCGACCAGGGCTTGATGGCTGCCGAGGTCCGCGCCGGCCACCCGTCCGAGAACATCTCGCCGTACACGGCGTTCACGCCGCCCATCAGCCCGGGATCCGTCACGTAGACGGTAGCCTTGACGACATCGGCGAGGGACGAACCGGCATGCCGCAGCAGGGTCTCCAGCGCCGTGAGGGATGCACGCGTCTGAACCTCGATCGAGCCCTGAACGATCTCCCCGGTGACGACGTCGATCGGGGGCATGCCGCAGGTGAAGAGCAGGTCGCCCGCCCGAACCAGCGCCGATGTCGGGGCCCCGAGCTTGCGGATGGCCGCGGAGATGACAGGCACCTCGATGATGTCGCGCATATGCTGGATCCCGATCTTCTTCCCGATCCGGCATTGTCCATGCATCGCGGGAAAGTGCGGGCGCAATCTCGTCCGAAGCTTGAAACCGCGCCGAATGGCCCGCATTGGGCGATCCTCGCATCCTGGTACCCGCCTCATGAACACGCCGACCTCGGTCCTCTTCACGAATGCTGCGCTCCTCGACGGATCGTCGGACCACGCCGTCGAGGGGAGCCTTCTCGTCGAGGGTGGGATCATCCGTGAGGTCTCGGACAAGCCGATCCGGAGCGCGAGCGCGCAGGTGGTCGATCTGCGCGGCCGAACGCTCATGCCGGGCCTGATCGACTGCCA
>CAXUKK010000183.1:2271-6553 GCA_964251455.1 uncultured Enterovirga sp. | reverse complement strand
CGGTAGCGGATCTGGTCGGTCCAGAAGCGCTCGAGGCGCACGAGGGCCTGGTTGAGGCGGCCGAAATCGTCGTTGGAGATGCCGCCGATCGGCTCGATGGTGCGGGCGTGCTTGTCGTAGAGCGCGCTGATCACCTCGTGCACCTGCCGGCCCTTCTCGGTCAGGCTGATGCGGACGGAGCGGCGGTCGACCCGCGAGCGGGCATGATGGAGGTAGCCCATCTCGACCAGCTTCTTGACGTTGTAGGAGACGTTGGAGCCGAGATAATAGCCGCGCGTCCGGAGCTCGCTCGCCGTCAGCTCCTTGTCGCCGATATTGTAGAGCAGCAGCGCCTGGACGCTGTTGACGTCGTCGCGACCGCGACGTTCGAACTCGTCCTTGATCACGTCGAGAAGGCGGCGGTGCAGCCGCTCGACCAGGTGCAGCGCCTCGAGATAGCGCGGCTTCACCGCGATCTCGCCTGCCGGAGCCTCCGGCTCCGCGACCTTCTTCGCCAGGTTCGTCATCTGATGCCCTTGCTTTGCAGCGCGGCCGGAATTTCCCGGTCCGTTATGAAGGCAATCTAGGTTACGCCGATGAAGACCAGTTTAAGTAAGAGGATGAACTGGAGACTACTGTGAACCTAATGCTGCGTAAACAAACCTTGCTGTTTTGCTGATTGTCTTGCTGAACGAGGTATGACTGCCTTTACCGCTTCCTATTGTGTTGGCTGGCTCAATCGCGGGAGCGAATCCGGGGCTCAAGCCCTGTCCACGCCACGCACCTGAGCGGATGCGAGCGCCTTTCCAAACCCGGTCCATGGTCGAGGAAACGGCGGAGGGGTCGACAGCGTCGTCGACCATCGGGGCGGCTCCGTTCGGTCGCGGTCCGCGTTCGTCGAAGCGCGCGGGCTCGCCGGCGACGTGGCGATTCGTTCAGGTCTGGCGCTCGGTGACGAGGGAGGGGCCTTGCCGTACGGCCTCGGCTCGGCGGGCCCATCGGCCTCAGCGCGAACCTGCTGCAGCTGGCGGCCTCAAGGGCGCGCACTGCGTGGAGGCTGATGCGGTTCCGGGGCCGCGCGGCCCCGCTATGCGGCCACGTCGGTTTGCGTGGCGGATCGGATCTTGCGCAACCTGGACTGCCCGAGCACGGCCCGGCTTTGATCATGCTGCCCGGTTCAGCTTGCGAGCTTGGCCGCGATGGGCTGCTCGCGGAGCACATAGCCGCGGCCCCAGATCGTCTCGATGTAGTTCTTGCCGCCAGACGCATCGGCGAGCTTCTTGCGGAGCTTGCAGATGAACACGTCGATGATCTTCATCTCGGGCTCGTCCATGCCGCCATAGAGGTGGTTCAGGAACATCTCCTTCGTGATCGTATTTCCCTGCCGCGTCGCAAGAAGATCCAGCATCTGGTACTCCTTGCCGGTCAGGTTGACGATCTTGCCGCCGATCTCCGCCTGTTTGGCCTCGACGCGGATCGTCAGGTCGCCGCACTGGATGGCGGCCTCCGCGTGGCCGCGTGACCGGCGGACGATCGCGTAGATGCGGCCGACGAGCTCGTCCTTGTGGAACGGCTTGGTGAGATAATCGTCGGCGCCCGTGCTGAGGCCCTTGACCTTCTCGTCCGTGCCGCTGGCGCCGGACAGGATCATGACCGGTGTGCGCACCTTGGCGCTGCGAAGCCGACGCAGCACGTCGAAGCCCGACATGTCGGGCAGGTTCAGGTCAAGCAGGATGAGATCGTAGTCGTAGAGCTTGCCGAGATCGACGCCTTCCTCCCCGAGGTCGGTCGTGTACACGCTGAAGCTCTCGCTTTTCAGCATCAATTCGACGCTGCGGGACACGACCGCGTCGTCCTCGATCATCAAAATGCGCATGGGCTCGACCACTCGTACGGGTAACGTTCCGGTAACAATGTCGGGCGATCACCTAAGAAGATGTGAACGCCGGCGAGCGACGGCACGCAACAGGCATATTCCCTGTCGCGAGCGCGTTTCCGGGCATCGTGGCGCAGCTCCGAGCGCCCGTTCGAGACGGGTAATTACAGAATCGGGAGCCGGGTGATTCGCGCGGCAACGTGGCATGGAGACCGAGAACCTAACGCGCCGTCCGCCGTTGATGCGCGTCAGGGAGCGCGCGATGTCTGAGCTGAACAAGAAAGAACGGGACGCATTGCCGGACGACAAGTTCGCTTTGCCGGGTCGTAAATATCCGATCGAGGACGCGGCGCATGCGCGCAACGCGAAGGCGCGAGCGGCGCAGCAGGTCGAGGCAGGCAAGTTGTCGAAGACGGACGAGAGGACGGTCGAGGCGAAGGCCGACGCGGTCCTGAAGCGAAGCTGAGAGCTGCGGCGATGGCAGGGCTGAAGGACAAGCGGGGCTTCATCGACAAGGACCGCCTCGACCTCTCCGAACGGAAAGCCGTCGAGTACTGGATGAAGCGGTGGGGCGTGACCCGCGACCAGATCGTCGCCGCCCACCGCAAGGCGGGTCTGATGATCAAGGACATCGCCACGGAACTCGGCAAGAAGCGATGACGGCCTGGATCCAATCCGTCTGAGATTCGGCCGGAGTTCCCGCGCCTCACGCCCTAGCGAGGGTTCGTCTTGGAGGCGACATCAATGCCTGCTCCGATCTTCATGTTTGCGACCGGGATCGAGAACTCGAACCCGACCATCAGAGGCGGATCGCACCGTGTCGACGAGCTGGAAGCCTGCGGCTTCTACAAGCACTGGCGCACCGATTTCGACCTCGTTCAGGACCTGGGCATCTCGTTCCTGCGCTTCGGTCCGCCGATCCACACTACGTTCCTCGGCCCCGGGCGATACGATTGGGAATTCGCCGATCTGACCTTCGGCCGCCTGAAGGAGCTGGACCTCAACCCGATCGTAGACCTCTGTCATTTCGGCGTGCCGAACTGGATCGGTAACTTCCAGAACCCGGATTTTCCGGAGCTCTTCGCGGACTATGCACGCGACTTCGCATTGCGGTTCCCTTGGGTCCAGCTTTATACCCCCGTCAACGAGATGTATGTCTGCGCGACGTTCTCGGCGGCCTATGGCTGGTGGAACGAGCAGCTGTCGTCCGACACGGCCTTCGTCACCGCACTTAAGCACATCGTGAAAGCCAACGTGCTCGCGATGTCGGCCATTCTCGAAGTGCGGCCCGATGCGATCTTCATCCAGAGCGAGTCGTCCGAGTACTTCCATGCCGAGAACCCGAAGGCGATCAAGCCGGCCGAAACCCTGAACTCGCGGCGCTTCCTGTCGCTCGATCTCAATTACGGCCGGCGCGTTCAGTCGGAGATGTACGAGTTCCTCCTCGATTGCGGCATGACGCGCGAGGAATATCACTGGTTCATCGACGTGAACCTGAAGCGCAGCTGCATCATGGGCAACGACTACTACGTCACGAACGAGCATCGGGTCGCGGCGGACGGCAGCACGAGAGCGTCGGGCGAGATCTTCGGCTATTGCGAGATCACGCAGCAATATTACGACCGCTACAAGCTGCCCGTGATGCACACGGAGACGAACCTCATCGAGGGACCGGCCGGCACGGAGGCGGTCGACTGGCTCTGGAAGCAGTGGGCGAATGTCCTGCGCGTGCGCAACACCGGCGTGCCGATCGTCGGCTTCACCTGGTATTCGCTGACCGACCAGGTCGACTGGGATTCGGCTCTCCGAAACCCGGCCGGACACGTGAACCCGCTCGGCCTATACGACCTCGATCGAAACATCCGCCGCGTGGGCATGGCCTATAAGCAGCTCATCGCGGATTGGCGCGAGGTGCTCCCGGCCCAGAGCGTGTGCCTAGTCGTGCCCGTGATCACGCCGGCTGAATACGACGATCCGCTCGCTCAAGGCCTGCGGGAGCGAGCGAAACGCGCGACGGGGCAGCGCCAGCGGGCGCGCGCCGTCGAGCACCAACCGGCATGACCATGGCAGCACGGTTCCAGGACAAGGTCGCGGTCGTGACCGGCGGCGCGAGCGGGATCGGTCTCGCGACCGCGCGCCGGCTCGCCTCGGAAGGCGCGATCGTGGCGGTTGCCGATCTGAACGCAGACGCGGCCGTGAAGGCAGCCGATGTCCTCCTGGCGGAAGGTGCGGTCCAGGCGCTCGGACAGGGATGCGACGTGTCCGATCCGGCTCAGGTTGAGGCAACCGTTGCATCCCTGCTCTCCCGCTTCGGCCGGCTCGACATCGTGGTGAACAATGCCGGCATGATGCTGTTCAAGCCGCTGGAGGAGTTCACGGCGGAGGACTGGACCCGGATCCTCGGGGTCGATCTGATGGGCGCAGTCC
>CAXUKK010000183.1:0-2261 GCA_964251455.1 uncultured Enterovirga sp. | reverse complement strand
GTCCATTTCACCCGGCAGGCTTTCCTGCACATGAACGGGGGCGCGATCGTGAATTTGTCGAGCGTTCACGCCGAACGCACGTCGCCGCTCGTTGCGCCCTATGCGGCCGCCAAGGCCGCCTTGCTGTCGCTGACGCGCTCGGCTGCCATCGAGGGTGCGCCCAAGGGCATCCGGGTGAACGCCGTCGTGCCGGGAGCGATCGACACGCCCATGCTGTGGGACAACCCGAACGTCCGATCCGGGGCTGAGAAACTGGACAAGAACGACGTCGGCCAGGCGGCGAACGTGGCCGCTGCGATCGCCTATCTGGCCTCGGACGACGCGACGTTCATCACGGGAGCGTCGCTCGCCGTCGATGGCGGCAGGCTCGGTCAACTTTGACAAGGTCAGGGCGGGCTGCTTCGGGCAAGGATGGAGGGAACGGCAATGGTGTTCATCGCAATGAACCGCTTCAAGGTTCTGAAGGACGCGACGGAGGAGTTCGAGGCGGTGTGGCGCAACCGCGATAGCCACCTCAACGAGATGCAAGGCTTCGTGGAGTTCCACCTGCTGCGCGGGCCGGAGCACGAGGACCACATCCTCTACTCATCCCACACGATCTGGGCGTCCAAGGCCGACTTCGAGGCATGGACGAAGTCGGAGCAGTTCCGCAAAGCGCATGGGCGGGCGCCGAGCACGAAGCCGCTTTATGCCGGCCACCCGCAATTCGAGGGTTTCGAGGTGATCCAGACTCTCACGCGCAACAGCCCGGTTCAGGAAGCAAAATAGGGGTTTCCGCAGCGCCGCCGATGGCATCCTGGGGATCGTCCGGAGGAACGACCTCCCGTCCGTCCGCGAGCGCGACTCGGGCCCGCTCCACCCATCCGACATCGTCTCTGCATGCGGGAGGGTTGATCCTTGCCTCGCGCTCTGCCTCGTAGGACGATGAGTGAGCCGCGCAGAGACGTGAGCCTAGGACAGGGAGCGGACGATTGAGGACGGAGCAGAGCGGGGCGCAGCGGGCAGAGCCGGGTGACGCGGCGGCGGCCCGGCCCTGGCTGGCCTCCTATCCGCCTGGCGTTCCGGCTGAGATTGACCTCGCTGCCCTTGGGACGGTGGTCGACTTCTTCGACGAGAGCGTCTCGCGCTATCCCGAGCGGCCGGCGCTGGAAAGTTTCGGCAAGCGCTTGACCTACGGCGAACTCGCGGCCCGGGCCGGCGCTGTCGCGTCCTGGCTGCAGGGGCAGGGGATCGGGCGCGGAGACCGCGTCGCGATCATGCTGCCGAACGTGATGGCCTATGCGCCCATCCTGTTCGGGACGCTGATGGCGGGTGCAACCGTTGTGAACGTCAACCCGCTCTACACCCCGCGCGAGCTGAGCTTTCAACTCAGTGACGCCGGAGTCCGCATTCTCTTTGTGCTCGAGAATTTCGCTCACGCGGTCGAGGTCTCGAGGCCGGACCTAGCGCTGGACAGCATCGTGTTGGTGAAGCCGGGCGACCTGCTCGGCCTCAAGGGCGCGGTGATCAACCTCGTGTCGCGTCACGTGAAGAAGGCGGTCGCGCCTTTCCGGCTCGACGGCGCGATATCGTTCCGCGAGGTCATCCGCGTCGGGAGCGCGCGCCCGCCGAAGCCCGTCGAGGTCCTGCCCGAGGATGTGGCATTCCTCCAATACACGGGGGGTACGACCGGCGTCGCGAAGGGCGCAACACTCACGCATCGCAACGTCGCGGCCAATGTCGCACAATGCGAGGTCTGGATGCGCAGCGGCGGGCTCGGCAAGGGTGCCGAGATCGCCGTCACGGCCCTGCCGCTGTACCATATCTTCGCGCTGACGGCCTGCTGCCTGGTCATGATGCGGCTGGGCTCCTGCCTGCTGTTGATCGCCAATCCGCGCGACCTGAAGAGCTTCGTTGCGACGCTCAGGTCGCGGCCTTTCACCGTCATGTCCGGCGTGAACACCCTCTACAGCGCGCTCGCCCGCCATCCCGATATCGGGAAGGTTGATTTCTCGAAGCTGCACTTTTGCGTGTCCGGCGGCATGGCCACCCAGGCAGCGGTCGCAAAAGCCTGGAAGGACCTGACCGGTCACCCGATCGTGGAGGGCTACGGCCTTTCGGAAACATCGCCGGTCGTGACCGTGAACCGGCTCGACATCGCGGAGTTCACGGGCACGATCGGCTACCCTCTCCCGTCGACCGAAGTGTCGGTTCGCGACCTGTCCGGGGCGCCTGTGCCGGTGGGCGAACCCGGCGAGCTCTGTGTGCGCGGACCCCAGGTC
>CAXUKK010000182.1:0-6580 GCA_964251455.1 uncultured Enterovirga sp. | reverse complement strand
CCGGTAAGTCGCGTCAGCAGGGCCGTGCCGCCGCCGCGGGCGACATGGCCAAGCTTCTGCAGCGTCGAGGTCGACACCCGCTCGTCCCAGGCCTGCGCGCCACGGCCGCGGACTTCGACGCCGATCTGCCGATAGATCCCGAGCGCCGTGGCGATGGCCCAGGCCGAGCGGGGCGGCAGGGCGGCGATCCCGATCGCGGCCGACGCGTAATAGGGCTCGGCAAGGCCGATGAGGCGTGCGGCGACGCGCGCCAAAGCCTGCCGATGCCGTGGGGCCGCGACCTCGCCCGGCGGTATTCCGGCCTCGGTCAGCCAAGCGGCCGGAAGATAACAGCGCCCGATCGCGGCATCCTCGACGATGTCGCGCGCGATGTTCGTCAGCTGAAACGCGATGCCGAGATCCGAGGCGCGGTCGAGGATAGCCGCCTCGCGGGCACCCATGATGTGGGCCATCATCACGCCGACGACGCCGGCGACGTGGTAGGCGTAATCCAGCGTGTCCTCGATCGTCTCGTAGCGGCGCTCTTCCAAGTCCATCCGGAAGCCCGAGAGGTGCTGCAGCGGGTAGCGTGCCGGGATGGAGTGCCGGCGAGCCGCCTCCTGCAGGGCCGCGAAGGCCGGCTCGCTCTGCTTCTCGCCAGCGAGGGCGGAGCGCGTCTGCGTCTCCAGCATGGCCACGCGCGCTGCCGGCAACAGCTCGGTTTTGCCGGCGCCCGGCCGCCCGAGTTCCTGCTCGTCCACCACGTCGTCGCAATGCCGACACCAGGCGTAGAGCATGACGGCACTCTCGCGGGTTGTCCGGTCGAACAGGCGTGACGCGGCCGCGAAGCTCTTCGAGCCCTTGGCGATCGTCTCCGTCGCCGCCCTGACGAGCGCCTCGTCCGTCACCGTGGGCCGAGCCCCGCATCGGCCAGCATGAGGCCCGCCGTCGCCTTGGCGGAGCCGACGACGCCGGGCACGCCCGCACCCGGATGGGTGCCGGCCCCGACGACGTAGAGGTTCGGGATCACGTCGTCGCGGTTATGCGGCCTGAACCAGGCGCTCTGGGTCAGGATCGGCTCGAGCGAGAAGGCGGAACCCAGATGCGCATTCAGTTCGTCGCGGAAATTGTGCGGCGTGAAGGTCCGGACGGTCACGAGATCGTCCCGCAGCCCAGGAATGCAGCGGCTTTCCAGATAATCAAGGATCCGGTCCCGATACACGGGCGCCAAAGCGTCCCAGTCGATCTGTGCGGTCCCGAGATGCGGCACCGGCGCCAGCACGTAGAAGGCGCCCGCGCCCGGAGGAGCCAGCGACGGATCCGTTGCGCAGGGCGAGTGCAGGTAGAGCGAGAAATCGTCGGCCAGCGTCTCGCGATTGAAGATGTCGTCGATCAGCCCGCGATAGCGCGGGCCGAAGAGCACGGTGTGGTGCTGCAGTTCCGGCCGATGCCGCTTCAGCCCGAAATAGATCACGAAAAGCGACATGGAGGAGCGCTTGCGCTTCAGCTTGCGGGCGAAAGCCGGTCCACGATCGGTGCCGGCGAGCAGCTTGCCGTAGGTGTGCACGACGTCGGCATTTGACGCGACGGCATCGAACTCGGCGCGCCAGCCATCCTTCGTGACGACCGCCTTCGCCCTGCCCTCCCCGACCTCGATGTTGGCCACCTCCGCGTTCAAGCGGATCGTGCCCCCGATGTCTTCGAAGAGCCGGACCATGCCGCGGATCAGCGCCCCGGTGCCGCCGCGCGGAAACCACACGCCCCAGCGCCGCTCCAGCGCGTGGATCAGCGCGTAGATCGACGAGGTCGCGAAGGGATTGCCGCCGACGAGCAGCGAGTGGAAGGAGAAGGCCTGCCGCAGCTCCTCGTCCTTGATGAAGCGCGAGACGATCGAATAGACGCTACGCCAGGCCTGCAACTTGGCGAGTTGGGGCGCGACCTTCATCATGTCCGTGAAGTGCAGGAACGGCACCGCCCCGAGCTTGAGGTAGCCCTCCTCGAACACGGCCTTCGAGTAGTCGAGGAAACGCCGGTAGCCCTCGACATCGGCCGGGCTCTTCAGCCCGATCTGCCGGTCGAGTTCGGCCTGATCGTTGACGTAGTCGAACGCGTAGCCGCTCTCCCACTCGAGACGGTAGAACGGGCTGACCGGCAGGAGCTCGACATAGTCCGAGAGCTCGCGGCCGGCGACGGTAAACAGGTCCTCGAGCGCGGACGGGTCGGTGATGACCGTCGGGCCGGCATCGAAGACGAAGCCCTGGTCCTCGTAGACATAGGCCCGTCCCCCGGGCTTATCCCGCTTCTCCAGCAAGGTGACGTCGTAGCCGCCGGCCTGCAGCCGGATCGCGAGCGCGATCCCGCCGAAGCCCGCTCCGATGACAGCCGCCCTGGGCCGCGACGCGATCATCGGGCCGACCTCGCGCTGCTCAGCAGGATGCGGATCGCATCCATCATCGGAACGGGTGGACGTCCGACGAGGAGGCGCACCTTGTCCGGCCTGATCAGTCGGCCGGCATAGAATCGCGCGATCAATCTCTCGGACAATCCATAAAAGCGTTGCAGCATGCGGTAGCGCTCGTCGGGTTTGCCGGCACGGAACAGGAGCCGGTTCAGCAGGCGGAAATATGCGTTTGCGCGCCACTGCGCCTGCGAGCGGGCACGGATGGCGGCGTAAAGCGAGGGCGCGGCCAGGTCGGACATGCCGGCGATGACATCGGCGAGGCGCACAGCATCGGGCAGCGAGTAGCCGGTCACCGGGTGGAACAGGCCTGCGCGCAATCCCGAGCGGGGGATCTCGGGCCCTTGCCAGAACGCCTCGATATCGCCGCCGAGCGTGATCGGCAGGACGCCGCGCTCCTCTCGCAAGACCTCGGCGACCTTCCAGCCCTTCTGGGCCACGTAGGCGAGAATGCGCGCATGAAGCGCCGGGCCGTCGAGGTCCGGACCGTCGGCGTAATAGGTGTCCTCGACGAGCGCCGTGTCGGGCCCGAACGGCAGCACGTAGACGAAGCGGTAGCCGTCCTCCTGGGCGATTGTCGCATCCATGAGGGTCGGGGCATCGAGCCCGTGCGGTTCGGCGAAACGGATCTCCAGCCCGAGGAACTTCTGCCAGGCGAGCACCATATGCGGCGTCGGCGCGGCGCCCCGCCCGTCGATGACGGCACCGGCCGCGAGACGCCGGCCGTCGGCCAGGCGAACCTCCGTGGCGGAGAGCTCCGCGACCTCCGCCCCAAACCGGACGGCGTCGCCCAGTGCCGCCACGAGAAGCGCGTGAAAGCGCTCCGAACTCACCGACCTGTAGCTGATGCGCAAGCGGCGTCTGCGCTTCGGAAAGGCGACTTCGCAAGCAGCCCAGCGGTGGACGATGAAAGGATCAATCCAGGCCGCCTGCTCGGCCGTGAGGTCGGGCCCGTGGAAGGACCAGGTGTGGTTCCCGCCAAGCCGGTCGCCCGCTTCGAGCAGCAGCACGCGGAACTCCGGCCGGACCTGCCGGAGCCGGTAGGCGATCAGGCCATTTTCCAGGCCACCTCCGGCGAGGATGATATCCCAGTCCTGGCCCACACGGTTCACCCTGCGCAGCCCGTTCCGGGCGACCGATCGCTGAGGCGGGAGACCTGCTCCCGTGCGACCGCCCGACCCGTCGTCGAGACCGCCTGGACGATGTCCGCCGCGATCGCAACCCCCCCGGCGTCCCTGATTTCGACCCGAAGCCGCGTCGCAGCCGCAGCGAAGGACGCATCCTCCATGACTTGCCGGATCGCGCGGGACAGCCGGCCCGCCTTGAGGAAGTGGCGGGAGACCGCCCTCCCCGCCCCGGCCCGCTCCAGCCGCGCCGCGGTCGCGCCCTGCTCGAAGGCTATCGGGACCACGACGATCGGCACGCCCGCCGCGAGTGCGTCGAGCACGGTGTTGAGCCCGCCGTTCAGGATCGCGACCCGGGACGCGGCCAGCACCTCCGCTTGCGGCACGAACGCGAAAGCCTCCGGCCTCCCCGGGAGGGCACGAGCCTGATCGTCGCTCAGCCCGCCGCCATGAGCGAGTACGAGGTGCAAGCCCGCTTGCGCGCCCGCATCCGCGATACGGCGGAAGAGCCCTGCCCGGCGACCCTGGAGCGTGCCGAGCGAGGCGAAGGCGGGCGGGCGGCCGTCGCCCTCCGGCATCGAGAATTCCGGCAGTGTCGGCTCGCCGCCGCGCAGCGGGCCGACATAGTGGAAGCATTCCGACAGCTCGCTTCGCGGAAAGTCGAGACCGGCGACGAGCTGGCTGATCTGTGCGAGAGGCGACGCGCAATCCTCGATGGTGCGGAGCCGCCCGAGCTTCCAGCCCTCGGCGAAGCCGGCAATGATCGTCCCGTGCCCGCGCATAAGCATGTCGCTGACGCGGTAACCGCCGAGGTTGCGCTCCGTCCCCCAGCGCGAGGTATCGTAGCGCCAGGACGTGAACGGCGGAGGAACCGAGGGCTCCCGGTTGAGTGGAAGCGCGTTTGCCACAGAGACATAGGGCATCCCGAGATGCCGAGCCACGAGCCCGCCTGCCGCCTCCGTCTGGTCGCAGACGATCATGTCCGCCCCGATTTCTCGCAGCGCATCCGGGAGGTCGCAGCAGAGCATGTCGGTGGACGCGGCAACGTCGCGAATGATGCCGCCGAGGCCGAACGGTCCGTTCACGGTTCCCATCCGGCGCAGCACCTCCCTGAGCGTTCCCGGAGGATGCGATCTCTCCCCGACCGGCCTGAACGCGAATCCGCGCTCCGCGACCAGCCTCTCGGCGTCCCGCATGTGCAGGAAAGTGACCCGATCGCCGCGCGTCGAGAGCTCGCGCGCGAGCGCCGCCATCGGGTTCAGATGGCCGAGAAAGGGCGGAACGACGAAAGCGAGGTGAACCAAGGCGAACGATCTGTTGCCGACGTTACGTATGTGCGCGGTGCGGAACCTGCCAGCGCCGCTCCCGCCAACGTGAGCACGCTGAGATCTCGCGAGCAGCGGCACAACCCCGAAACGGACCGATCCGGCGACCAGCCCAACGCGGAAGGTCTCGCCCGGCCCCGACTGGAAAGAACTGCCCCCGTCCCGGCAAAGATCGCCGCCCTGCGTGCGTCGAAGTGAGCCGGCTCCAGGCCCATCAAGCCGATCGCGCAGAGAGCCGCGGCCGTGACCGGCGGGCTTACGGCCGGGCAGCGCGTAGCGGGCGAGGGCAGCGCCGTCAGCGCGACTATCCTCGCCGAGCCGTGATTTGACCCGTCGCCTTCGCCGACCAACGGTCCCGGCCGAGCAAAGGAGCAACGCCGCATGGCGGAGGCGAGCCGAATCAAGATCCTCAAGGAAATGCCCGCGCGCGAGGGCGGCGCCTATGTCCAGTACTGGATGCAGCAGGCGATGCGGGCCGAGGGCAACCCTGCCCTCGACCACGCCATCGAGTTGGCGAACGACTTGAAGCTGCCGGTCGTCGTGAGCTTCGGGCTCACCGGCCAGAAGAGCGAGGCGTATCCGGAGGCGAATGCCCGCCACTACGCCTTTCTGCTGCAGGGGCTCGCCGAGGTCGCCACGACCCTAGCAGCCCAGGGCATCGGCTTCGTCGTCCGCTTCGGCGCCCCGCCGGACGTCACGCTCGCGGTCGCGAAGCTTGCTGCGATCCTCGTCTGCGACCGCGGCTATCTCAGGCCGCAGCGCGGCTGGCAGGCAATTGTCAGCGAGCAGGTCGGCTGCCGCATGATCGAGGTCGAGACCGACGTGGTCGTTCCGGTCGAGGAGGCCTCCCGCAAGCACGAATTCGCCGCCCGTACGATCCGGCCGAAGATCGGTCGTTTGATGGATGCCTACCTCGTGGCGGCTCCGGCCGTGAAGGTCCGCGTCCCGGCGACCGGCCTCGATCTCCCGTCGGATGTGGACCTTGCCGATCCGCTCCGCACGGCCGGCAGGCTGAAGGTCGACCAGGGCGTCGCCCCGGTGCGGCGCTTCCACGGCGGCCTGAGCGCGGCACGCAAGCGGCTGCAGGCTTTCTTCGGCGACGGGTTCGACGGCTACAAGGAGAAGCGCTCCGAGCCCGAGCGCGCCACGGTCTCGCATATGAGCCCGTACCTCCATTTCGGGCAGATCTCGCCCGTCGAGGTCGCGCTGGCGGCGCGGGCTGCCCGCCATGCCGGGGCGGAGGATCGCGCTTCCTTCGTCGAGGAACTGGTGGTCCGGCGCGAGCTCGCCCACAACCATTGCTGGTTCGAGCCAAACTACGATCGCTACGAGGCCGCCGTGCCCGCCTGGGCGCAGAAGACCCTGGCCGAACATCGCGCCGACACGCGCCCGTTCCTCTACACCCAGGATACGCTGGAAAGCGGCGCCACGCACGATCGCTACTGGAACGCGGCGATGCGGGAGATGCGGGAAACGGGCTACATGCACAACCGCCTGCGCATGTACTGGGGGAAGAAGATCGTGGAATGGTCGCCCTCGCCGGAGGAGGCGTTCGCGACCACGCTCGCGATCAACAACCGCTATTTCGTGGACGGGCGCGACGCGAATTCCTTCACGAACGTCGCCTGGCTCTTCGGCCTGCACGACCGGCCGTGGTTTCGACGCCCGGTCTTCGGCACGGTGCGCTATATGGG
>CAXUKK010000181.1:0-6594 GCA_964251455.1 uncultured Enterovirga sp. | reverse complement strand
CGGCGGCACCTGCGTGATCCGCGGCTGCGTGCCGAAGAAGCTGATGGTCTATGCCAGCCGCTTTCGGGAGGAATTCGAGGACGCGGCAGGGTTCGGCTGGGAGGTCGGCGAGACCCGCTTCGACTGGCCTAAGCTGAAAGCCAATCGCGACGCCGAGATCGCCCGGCTCGAACGAATCTATCATTCGCTCCTCCAGGGCTCGAAGGTCGAGAGTTTTCCGGAGCGCGCGGTCATCGAGGACGGCAACACGGTCCGGCTCGTGGAGTCGGGCCGAACGATCCGCGCCGGGCATATCCTCATCGCCGTCGGCGCACACCCGACGCTGGAGCCGCCGATCCCCGGAGGCGAACTCGCCATCACGTCGAACGAGGTCTTCGACCTGGAACAGCTTCCCGAGCGGATCCTGGTGGTCGGAGGGGGATATATCGCGGTCGAATTCGCGGGCGTCTTCCACGGCCTCGGCTCGCGCACGTCGCTGCTCCACCGTGGCGACAAGCTCCTGCGCGGCTTCGACGAAGATGTGCGCGATGCTCTCGGCAAGGCGTATTCGGATCGCGGCATCGATCTCGCGCTCGGCGTGATGATCGAGCGGATGGACCGACGCGGCGGCTGCATTGCCGCGACGCTGTCAGACGGCCGGGTGATCGAGGCGGACGAGGTGCTCGTTGCGACCGGGCGCCGTCCGAACACCAGGAACCTCGGGCTGGAGAAGGTCGGGATCGAACTGGACCGCGTCGGCGCCATCCCGGTCGACGGGTACTCGCGGACGACCGTGCCGACGATCTCGGCCGTGGGCGACGTCACCAACCGGGCGAACCTGACCCCGATCGCGATCCGCGAGGGCCACGCCTTCGCCGATACCGTCTTCGGCGGCAGGCCGACGCTCGTCGAGCACGATCTCATCCCGACCGCCGTGTTCTCGACGCCCGAGATCGGCACGGTCGGTCACGGCGAAGAGGCGGCCCGGCGGCTCTACGGCGACGAGCATGTCCTCATCTACAAGGCGAGCTTCCGGCCCATGAAAGCGACGCTTTCGGGCCGAAGGGAGCACGTTCTCATGAAGGTCATCGTGCATGCCGGAACGGACAAGGTCCTCGGCGTCCACGTTGTCGGCGAGCATGCGGGCGAGATGATCCAACTCGCCGGCGTGGCGATGACCATGGGCGCGACCAAGGCCGATTTCGACCGCACGGTAGCAGTGCACCCGACGGCCGCCGAAGAACTCGTCACCATGCGAACGCCGTTCGTGACGAAGCGGCCCGTAGCGGTCGGATAGGGAGCTAAGAGACACAACAATGGCGTTGATCACGTATCTGACCACGATCCGCTTCGGCGACGGGGTCCTGAAGGAACTGCCCGAGGATTTTGCGGCCCTCGGCATCGGCCGGCCATTGATCGTGACGGACAAGGGCGTCGCCGCGACGGGGCTCCTCGAGCGCCTGTTCGAGGCGCTGCCCGCCGGCATGCCGCGCATCGTCTTCGACGCCGTGCCGTCGAACCCGACCGAGGCTGCCACCATGGCCGCGCTCGAGCGCTACAAGGCCGAGGGTTGCGACGGTCTGATCGGCTTCGGTGGCGGGTCGCCGATCGACCTGGCCAAGGCGGTGTCCATCCTGGCAGCGCATCCGGGACCGCTTTCCCGCTATGCGGCGATCGATGGCGGGATCGCGCTGATTACGCCGGCCGTCGCGCCCGTGATAGCGATCCCGACGACATCCGGGACCGGCAGCGAGGTCGGGCGCGCAGCGCTCATGAACCTCGACGACGGCCGCAAGGTCGGGCTGATCAGCCCGTACCTGATCCCGAAGCGGGCGATCTGCGAACCCGACCTGACGCTCGGCCTGCCGCCGAGGCTGACGGCCGCGACCGGCATGGATGCGCTCTCCCATTGCATCGAGACCTTCCTGTCGCCGCGGTTCAACCCGCCGGCGGACGCGATCGCACTCGACGGGGCAGGGCGCATCGTCCGCAACCTCGAGAAGGCGGTCGCGAGTGGTGGCGACCGCGAGGCGCGGTCCGAGCTGATGATGGGCGCGCTCCAGGGCGGCATGTGCTTCCAGAAGGGCCTCGGCGCCGTGCATGGGCTGTCGCATGCGCTTGGTTCGCTGAAGAACCCGCCCCTCCACCATGGGACGCTGAATGCCGTCCTGCTGCCGCCGGTGCTGCGGTTCAATGCCGGCTCGGCGGACGAGAAGTATAGGCGCCTCGCGGTTGCCATGGGGCTGTCGGCGGACGCCGACCTCGCGGGCTACATCGAGGAACTCAACGCCAGGATCGGACTGCCGAAGACGCTGGGCGAGATGGGCGTGCCGGCGGCGGTGCTGCCGGAGATGGCCGACAAGGCGGAGCGCGACCACTCCACCCCGACGAACCCGCGCCCGGTCAACGCGGCCAGTTACCTGAAGATGATGCGGGACACGATGTAGGCGGTTCACACCCTCCGTCATTCCGGGCCGCCGTAGGCGGGCCCGGAACCCATGGCGAGGCTCTAGAGCTTGCCCCTAGGTTCCGGGTTCCGCTTCGCGGCCCCGGAATGACGGGCGGGCGGGCTTACCCGCGACCGACGAACGGCATCTTCGTCGCCATCACGGTCATGAACTGCACGTTCGCCTCGAGCGGAAGCGAGGCCATGTAGACGATCGCGCTCGCGACATGCTCCGGGTCCATGACGGGCTCGGGGCGGACCGATCCGTCCGCCTGCGGCACGCCGGCCTTCATGCGTCCGCCCATCGCGGTGTCGGCGTTGCCGATGTCGATCTGCCCGCAGGCGATGTCGTAGGCGCGGCCGTCGAGCGAGGTCGACTTGGTAAGGCCCGTCACGGCGTGCTTCGTGGACGTGTAGGCGATCGAGAACGGCCGCGGCGCATGCGCTGAGATCGAGCCGTTGTTGATGATGCGGCCGCCGCGCGGGCTCTGGTCCTTCATGATCCGGAACGCGTGCTGCGTGCAGAGAAAGATGCCGGTCAGGTTGGTGTCGACGACGGCGCGCCACGTCTCCAGCGGCAGGTCCTCGATCGGCACCGCAGGCGCGCCCCGCCCGGCATTGTTGAACAGGAGGTCGAGTCGGCCATAGGCCTGGTGGGTCTGCTGGAACAGCATGGCCACGTCATCCGGCAGCGTCACGTCGCTCGGCACGACGAGCGTCCGTCCGGGCTCCGCATGCGCGGCGACCTCGTCGAGCGGCTCGCGACGGCGGCCCGACAGCACCACCGAGTAGCCGTTCCGGAGAAGCGCCAGCGATGTGGCCTTTCCGACACCCGTGCCCGCGCCCGTTACGATCGCGATCTTGTCAGCTACGCTCATTACTCGACGCTCCGCTTGCTCCCTGCCGCGGTTCTAGGACCTACGCGGGTCGCACAACAGCGGAATCGCGTGGATGTCCTCAGCCTCGCCATCGCCCCCTTGTGATGTATAAGCGCCGGCTCCCACCTAACGGCTTGGCCGTTGTGAGGCGGGCTGGAGACGAGGATCATGACCGAGCGGTGGGCACCTGACAGCTGGAGGCAACGTCCGGTCCAGCAGGTGCCGTTCTATGCGGACCAGGACGCGCTGAGGGCCGTAGAGGCCCAGCTCGCCGGCTTTCCGCCGCTCGTATTTGCCGGCGAGGCTCGCAAGCTGAAGCGCGCGCTGGGCAAGGTCGCAGCGGGCGAGGCTTTCCTGCTTCAGGGCGGCGATTGCGCCGAGAGCTTCGCCGAACATTCGGCCGACAACATCCGCGACTTCTTCCGCGTCTTCCTGCAGATGGCGGTCGTCCTCACCTTCGCGGGCGCCTCGCCCGTCGTGAAGATCGGCCGGATCGCGGGTCAGTTCGCGAAGCCGCGCTCGGCCCCGACCGAGACGATCGACGGCGTCGAGCTGCCGAGCTACCGCGGCGACATCATCAACGACAACGCGTTCACGCCGGAGGGCCGCGAGCCCGATCCGCGGCGTCAGATCGAGGCCTACCGCCAGTCGGCCGCGACGCTCAACCTGCTGCGCGCCTTCGCGACCGGCGGCTATGCCAACCTCGATAACGTCGATCGCTGGATGCTCGGCTTCGCGAAGGATTCGGCACAGTCGTCGCGCTACCGCGAGCTGGCCGACCGCATCTCGGAGACGCTCGCCTTCATGCGGGCGATCGGCATCGATCCCGAGGTGCATCCGGAGATGCGCACGACGGATTTCTACACGAGCCACGAGGCGCTGCTGCTCGGCTTCGAACAGGCGATGACGCGCGTGGATTCGACCACCGGCGACTATTACGCGACCTCCGGGCACATGGTGTGGATCGGCGACCGCACACGCCAACCGGACCACGCGCATATCGAGTACGCGCGCGGCATCAGGAACCCGATCGGGCTGAAATGCGGCCCCTCGCTGACCGTCGATGGTCTCCTGAAGCTCGCCGACATCCTCGATCCGGAACGCGAGCCGGGGCGGCTGACGCTGATCTGCCGGTTCGGCGCATCGAAGGTGTTCGAGCACCTGCCCGCACTCGTGCGGGCCTTAAAGCGCGAGGGCCGCACGCCTGTCTGGTCATGCGATCCGATGCACGGGAACACCGTGAAGGCCGCCAACGACTACAAGACGCGGCCGTTCGAATCGATCGTGGGCGAGATCCGCTCATTCTTCGCCGTCCACCAGGCGGAGGGGACGCATGCGGGCGGCGTGCATCTCGAGATGACGGGCAAGAACGTCACCGAATGCACCGGCGGCGCACGCGCCGTCACGGACCAGGACCTCGGCGACCGCTACCACACGTTCTGCGATCCGCGCCTGAACGCCGAGCAGGCGCTCGAGATCGCCTTCATGACGGCCGAACTCATCAAGCAGGAGCGGCTTGCCCGCGGCGTCCCGATCCCGGCCGCTGCAGAGTAAGAGCCTGACACGAAAAAGGGGCGGTGTGAGCCGCCCCTTCTTGCAGTCCGTCGTAGATGCGAGCTTAGCTCAGCCAGTTCGTGAACAGCGCGATGACGATGATGATCGGCAGCGGAATGCCGATGAGCCAGAGAAGGCCACCCTTGAACATGTCAGTCTCCCCTCAGAAGATGCCGGGATAACTGCGACAACCTTGCCCAGTTCCGGATCCGGCGTCCGGTAGCGCACGTCCTTCTTGCTTCGGGAAACCGTCCTTAACGCGACCTCTCCGCGAGATGACGCGACGTGGCAGGGGAGACAGGGCTGCCCCGAGCCGCTAGATCGCGGCGATGGCACCCGTCCTGCGTTTCGCCCCGTCTCCGACGGGCCTCATCCATCTCGGCAACGCCCGAACCGCCCTGCTGAACGCGCTCGTCGCCCGGCGCGACGGCGGCACGTTCGTGCTCCGCTTCGACGATACCGACGTCGAGCGCTCACGCACCGAATACGCGGACCAGACGGAGGCCGATCTCGCCTGGCTCGGCGTTCCGCCCGACATCACCGTCCGGCAGTCGGACCGGATGGCCCTCTATGCCGAGGCAGCCGAGCGCCTGAAGGAAGCGGGTCGGCTCTACCCCTGCTACGAGACCTCCGACGAGTTGGAGCGCCGCCGCCGCATCCAGCTCGCGCGCGGGCAGCCGCCGATCTACGACCGCGCGGCGCTCTCGCTGACGGAGGAGGACCGTCGTGCTCTGGAGGAGGGTGGGCGCTCTCCGCACTGGCGCTTCCGGCTCGAGCCGCGGGTGGTCGCCTGGCAGGACCTCGTGCGCGGACCCTGCCATGTCGATTGCGCGTCGCTGTCCGACCCTGTCCTCGTGCGCGAGGACGGGAGCTACCTCTACACGCTGCCCTCGGTCGTGGATGACATTGCGCTCGGGATCACGGCCGTGGTGCGGGGTGAGGACCACGTCACCAACACGGGCGTGCAGATCCAGATCTTCGAAGCGCTGAGCGGCACGTCGCCCGGCTTCGGTCACCATAACCTCCTGACGACCCCGAGCGGGGAGGGGCTGTCGAAGCGGTCCGGCGCGCTGTCGCTGCGGCAACTTGCGGAGGATGGTTACGAGCCCCTTGCGGTCGCGGCTCTCGCGGTGCTCGTCGGCTCCTCGGAATCCGTGCGGCCCGTCGCGGATCTCGACGAACTCGCGACCCTTGTCGACATGACGCATATATCCCGCGCGCCGGCCAAGTTCGACGAAACCGAGCTCGATGCGCTGAACGCCCGGTTCATTCACGCAATGCCGTTCGATGTCGCCGTGCCGCGCCTGGAGGCCCTGCATATCGGTGGTGGCGAAGAGTTCTGGAACGCCGTGCGCGCCAATCTCGGCCGCTTCGGCGATGCCCTTCGCTGGTGGGGCGTGGTCGAGGGGCCGGTCGTACCGGAAATCCAGGATCGCGCGCTGGTCGAGGCGGCCCTCGGGCTCCTGCCGCCTGCGCCTTGGAACGGCACGACCTGGAAAACCTGGACGGAGGCTGTCCGGGCGCAGACAGGCCTGAAGGGCCGCGCACTCTTCCTGCCGCTTCGCCTTGCGCTGACCGGCCTCGACCATGGCCCCGAACTCGCGGCCCTCCTGCCGCTGATCGGCCCGGACCGCGCCAGAGCACGGCTTGCCGGCGAGGTGACGTAGGCCGCGCTCTCCCCAACCCTGGCCGAAGCCCCCATATGCGGCCTCGGTTCAGGAGAGCACGATGCGGCGC
>CAXUKK010000180.1:0-6624 GCA_964251455.1 uncultured Enterovirga sp. | reverse complement strand
CAACATGATGGTCAACGTGCACCTGATGCCCGCGAAGGGCATGACGCTGCCCTTCATCTCGTACGGCGGCTCGTCGCTTCTCTCGCTTGCCCTCGGCATGGGTTTCCTCGTCGCCCTGACCCGCCGCCGGCCGCGGGCCGAGATGCTCGACCGCCTCGTGATGCCGCCTGAGAGATCATGAGCGGAAAGGTCCTGATCGCGGCGGGCGGCACCGGCGGGCATCTCTTCCCGGCGGAGGCGCTCGCGACCGCCCTCGGCAGGCTGGGCGTTACCGTCGTGCTCGCGACGGATACGCGCGTCGGCGAGATCGCGAAGACCTTTCCGGCCTCCCGGGTCGTCGAGATCCCGTCCGGCACGCCTTCCGGCGGGTCGATCATCGGCAAGGGCTTCGCGGCCGTAAAGCTCGCACGCGGCGTCCTGGCCGCCCTTCGCCTGATCCGGACGCTCCGGCCGGATTGCGTGGTCGGCTTCGGCGGCTACCCGACGGTGCCGCCGCTCTTCGCTGCGGCGACGCTCGGCGTGCCGACGATCATCCACGAGCAGAACGGCGTCGTCGGACGCGCGAACCGGTTCCTTCTCGGGCGCGTCTCGGCCGTGGCGACCGGCTTCCCGATCGTGAAGGGATTGCCGGACAATCTCGGCGCCAAGACGTATCACACGGGCAATCCCATCCGTCCGGCCGTGCTTGCAGCCGCGGCGACGCCCTATGCAGCGCCTGGACCTGACGGGACGCTCCGCCTCCTGGCCTTCGGCGGCAGCCAGGGCGCCCGGATCATGAGCGAGATCGTGCCGGCGGCACTCGCAGCGCTGCCGCCCGAGGCGCGTCGGCGGATCTCCGTCGTGCAGCAGGCTCGGCCGGAGGACGGGGACGCGGTTCGCGAACTTTATGCTGCAGCCGGGATCGCCGCGGAGGTCGCGCCCTTCTTCAAGGACCTGCCGGCCCGCATGGCAGCGGCGCATCTCGTGATCGGCCGTTCCGGAGCGTCGACGGTCGCCGAGCTCGCCGCGATCGGCCGCCCGTCGATCCTCGTGCCGCTTCCCGGCGCCATCGACCAGGACCAGGCGGCGAACGCTCGCTCGCTCGCCGCCATCGGCGCCGCGACCGTCATCCCGCAGGGCGAGTTCACGCCCGAGCGCCTGGCCGCGGAGATTGCCGCGCGGCTCGCCGACCCGTCAGGGTTGACCACATCCGCCCGTGCGGCGAAGAGCGCTGGCGTACTCGACGCGGCCGAGCGACTCGCGTCCGTCGTCCTCACCCTGGCCAAGATTCCGGTGCCGGAGCGGCCCCACCAGGAGATATCCTCATGAAGCTGCCCCCGAAGCTCGGGCCCATCCACTTCATCGGCATCGGCGGCATCGGCATGTCCGGCATCGCGGAGGTGATGCACAATCTCGGCTACACCGTTCAGGGCTCGGACGCCTCCGACAACTACAACGTCCGCCGCCTGGCAGAGAAGGGCATCCGCACCTTCGTCGGCCACGAGGCGAAGAACGTGGACGAGGCCGAGGTCGTGGTCGTCTCGACCGCCATCAAGCGCAACAATCCGGAACTCGCGGCCGCGCGCGAGCGCCGCCTCCCCGTCGTGCGGCGCGCCGAGATGCTGGCCGAACTGATGCGCTTCAAGTCGTGCGTCGCGGTCGCCGGCACGCACGGCAAGACGACGACCACGTCGCTTGTGGCGACGCTTCTCGATGCCGGCGGGCTCGATCCGACCGTGATCAACGGCGGCATCATCAATGCCTACGGCACCAATGCCCGCATGGGCACGGGCGACTGGATGGTGGTCGAGGCCGACGAATCCGACGGCACCTTCCTGAAGCTGCCGGCCGACGTCGCGATCGTCACCAACATCGACCCGGAGCATCTCGACCATTTCGGCTCCTTCGACGCGATCAAGGACGCGTTCCGGTCGCTGATCGACAACATCCCGTTCTACGGCTTCGCCGTGATGTGCATCGACCATCCGATCGTGCAGGACCTCGTCGGCCGCATCGAGGATCGCCGGGTGATCACCTATGGCGAGAACCCGCAGGCGGACGTCCGTCTCATCGATGTCGATTCGAAGGGCGGCCAGAACCGCTTCCAGGTCCTCATCCGCGACCGCCGGCCGGGCATCAGGATCGAGCTCAGCGATCTCGTCCTGCCCATGCCGGGCACGCACAACGCGCTGAACGCCACGGCCGCGATCGCGGTCGCGCACGAGCTCGGCGTCTCCCCTGAGAACATCCGCAAGGCGCTGGCCGGGTTCGGCGGCGTGAAGCGGCGCTTCACCCGCACGGGCGAGTGGAACGGCGCCACGATCTTCGACGATTACGGCCACCATCCGGTGGAGATCAAGGCGGTCCTCAAGGCCGCCCGCGCCTCGACGGACGGCAACGTCATCGCGATCGTGCAGCCGCACCGCTACTCGCGGCTGAACTCGCTGTTCGACGAGTTCTGCACCTGCTTCAACGACGCGGACACGGTCATCGTGGCGCCGGTCTACGCCGCGGGCGAGTTGCCCATTCCCGGGATGGATCGAGACGGCCTCGTCGCGGGCCTGAAGTCGCGCGGGCACCGCAACGTCATGGCGCTCGACAAGTCGGAGGACCTGGCCGGCCTCGTCAGCGCCCAGGCGAAGCCGGGCGACTACGTGATCTGCCTCGGTGCGGGGAACATCACCCAGTGGGCCTACGCGCTGCCGGGCGAGTTGGCGGCGATGGGCGAGCAAGCGGCGGCTTAGCCGAGGGAGGACGCGTCTTGCCCACGAAGGTGCGCGAGACGATCCGGATCATCGAGGAGGACGGGTGGCTGCTCGTTGCGACGCGCGGCAGCCATCGCCAGTATAAGCACCTGATGAAGGCTGGCCGCGTCACCATCCCCGGAAAGCTCTCGGACGATTTGGCGCCCGGCACGCTGGCGAGCGTCCTCAAGCAAGCCGGGCTGGAGAAGGACGGGAAGCGATGACCCGCTATGCAGTGGTGATCGAGCAGGCCGGGCGGAACTACTCGGCCTATGTGCCCGACCTTCCCGGTTGCGTTGCGACCGGGAACACGATCGAGGAAGTCGAGCGTGAGATCCGCGACGCCATCCAGTTTCACATTGCGGGACTGAAGGAGGACGGCGTTCCGGTGCCGACACCCACGAGCCGGGCGGAGTACGTCGAGGCGTGAGCGCATTTCTTCAGGACGAGGTTGCAGCTGTCGTTGAGAGCAGGAACCTCTCCGCCGAGTTGCGCGCCTCGATCCCCGGCCTGCGCGGCGCTCTCCAGGCAGACGCCCCGACGGCTCCGCTATCCTGGTTCCGCACCGGCGGTCCGGCCGAGGTCTTGTTCACGCCGGCCGACGAGGCAGATCTTGCGACGTTCCTTGCAGGATGCCCCGCCGATGTCCCGATCCTCGTCGTCGGGCTCGGCTCGAACCTGCTGATCCGGGATGGCGGCATCCCTGGCGTCGTGATCCGTTTGGGCAAGGCTTTCGCAAGCGTGACCGTCGAGGACGGCTGCCGCGTTCGCGCCGGCGCGGGTGCGCCCGACGTGAAGGTGGCACGCGCGGCGGCGGAGGCCGGCATCGACGGGCTGACTTTCCTGCGCGGCATCCCCGGCGCGATCGGAGGCGTGCTGCGCATGAACGGCGGCGCCTATGGCGGCGAAACGGTCGACGTCCTCATGGAGGCGCATGCGCTCGATCGGCAGGGCCGGGCGCATGTCCTCTCGAAGGCCGAGATGGGCTTCACCTATCGGCATTCCGGCGCGCCCGAGGACTTCATCTTCACCGAGGCGCTGTTCGAAGGCCGTCCCGGCGATCCGGAGACGATCCTGGCGGCCATGAACGCCATCACGGAGGCGCGTTCGGCGAGCCAGCCGGTGAACACGCGCACCGGCGGCTCGACCTTCAAGAACCCGCCGGGCCGGAAGGCCTGGGAACTCGTCGACGAGGCCGGCTGCCGCGGGTTGCGCATCGGCGACGCCCAGGTGTCGGAGTTGCACTGCAACTTCCTGGTCAACCACGGCCAGGCGAGCGCCTCCGACATCGAGGACCTCGGCGAGGAGGTCCGCCGCCGCGTGCGGGAGACCGCGGGGATCGAGCTCGAATGGGAGATCAAGCGGGTCGGGATTGCGCCAGGACAGACCCGCTCCTAAGATATACCGACTGACACCGTATATCCGGAGGCGTTCATGAAGGTAGCGCGCTGGGGAAACAGCCTCGCCGTTCGCCTGCCGCAGGAACTCGCGGAGGTGCTGTCGCTTCGCGAAGGTGATGAGATCATGCTGAGCCCTGTAGGCGACAAGGCTTTCGAGGTCGTGCGCGATCCTCGGCGCGACGAAGCGATGGAACGGATCCGATCTTTGAGCCGGCCCTTCCCGGTCGGGTTCCGCTTCGATCGCGACGAGGTGTACGATACGGCTCGCCGCGGACCCGGGTCAGATCGTGGCGAGGAGTGATCGCTTCCTCGACACGAACATCCTGCTGTACGTGTTCAACGAAGACGACCAACGAACCGCCTTGGCTCGGGACCTGATCGCTGCCGGCGGTGTGTTCAGCGTGCAGGTCGCCAACGAGTTCGCCGACGTCGCCCGACGGAAGCTCAAATGGTCGTGGATCGACGTCGCCGCGGCGCTCGAAAGCGTCCAGACCTACCTGGGGGAGCCGGTCGCCCTTGACCACAACACGCATCGCACGGCGATCGATGTCTCGGGCCGCTACGGTTTTCGCTTCTACGACAGTCTGATCGTCGCCTCCGCTCGGCTGAGCGGCTGCCGCACGCTCGTGACCGAAGACCTCCAGCACGGGCAGGTCGTGGACGGGGTCGAGATCCGCAATCCTTTTCTGCCAACCTAAGGCCGATCCAGGCTGCCTTCGGAGTCACTGAACCATGTCCAAGCACGTCGCAGTCCTCATGGGCGGCTGGTCGGCTGAGCGCGAGGTGTCGCTCAACACCGGCAAAGGCTGCGTGAAGGCGCTGGAGGAGCGTGGCTATCGAGTCACACCGATCGACGTTCAGCAGGATATCGCGCGGGTGCTCCAGGCCGTTCGGCCGGACGTCGTCTTCAACGCCCTGCACGGCCGTTTCGGCGAGGACGGGACGATCCAGGGCCTGCTCGAGCTGCTGCAGGTTCCCTACACGCATTCCGGCGTGCTCGCCTCAGCTCTCGCCATGGACAAGCAGAAGGCCAAGGTCGTCATGGCGGCTGCCGGCGTCTCCGTGCCCGAGGGGATCATCGTCAACCGGCGCGAGGCCGCCGAACGGCACGTCATCGAGCCGCCCTACGTCATCAAGCCGAATAGCGAGGGCTCCTCGGTCGGGGTCATCATCGTCCGCGAGGATCGGTCGCATCCGCCCCAGGAGATCGCCGGCTCCGACTGGGCCTTCGGGGAAGAGGTCCTGGTCGAGAAATTCGTGGCGGGCCGGGAGCTTACCTGCGCCGTGATGGGAAATCGGGCGCTCGGCGTGATCGATATCCGGCCGGCCACCGGCCTCTTCTACGACTATGACGCCAAGTACGCCGAAGGGGGGTCGATCCACGTCCTGCCTGCTGAACTTTCACCGAATATTTACCAACGGGTCCAAGAGTTGGCCTTAACGGCGCATCAAGCACTCGGCTGCCGCGGCGTAAGCCGCGCCGACCTTCGATACGACGACACGCCCGGCGGTTCGGGCGCGCTCGTGGTCCTCGAGGTCAACACCCAGCCGGGTATGACGGCAACGTCCTTGGTGCCTGAGATGGCGGCCCATGCGGGTCTCTCGTTCGGTGAGCTTGTGCAATGGATGGTGGAGGACGCGTCGTTGAGCCGCTGACGGCGGGATGTCCCGGCGTCGCGGCCGGCCGTCCGGCGCCGTATCCGGAGCATAGCCGGAGCGCGCATCGCTCCCGCTTTTCCCTGCCGCGCCTACCCGTCTTCCGACGCCGGCGGCGGTCGTTCGTGTCCGTCCCGGTGTCCCGCCGGCTGCCGCGCCTGACCGGAACCGCGCTCGTCCTGGCGTTCTTCGGCGCGACCGGCTTCTACGGCCTCGTCCTCGGCGGCCAGTACGAGACGCTGCGCCAGCAATACGGCGAGCCCCGCGACGTCGTCGCCCGCACGGTCGGGTTCGGGCTCGACAAGATCACCATCTCGGGCATCGCCCAGTTGCGGGAGCGCGAGGTCCTGCAGATCGGCGGCATCGATCCGCGCCTGTCGCTGCCGTTCCTGAGCGTCGCCGAGATCCGGGAGCGCCTCGAGCGCACGCCGCTCGTGAAGAGCGCCGTCGTGCGCAAGCTCTACCCGAACGAGCTCTCGATCGCGCTCGTGGAGCGCGAGCCCTACGCACTCTGGCAGCTGAACGGCGAGCTCTTCGTCGTCTCGGCCGACGGCATGATCATCGACCGCATGAACGATCCGCGTTTCGCCTCCCTGCCGCTCGTCGTCGGCGACCAGGCCAACAAGCGCGCCGCATCCTACGTCGCCCTGCTTGATGCGGCTGGCCCTCTCAAGTCGAAGATCCGGGCCGGCATGCTGGTCTCGGGCCGGCGCTGGAACCTGAAGATGGACAACGGCCTCGACGTCCGCCTTCCCGAGGAGAACGCCGTCGAGGCCGTCGCCCGCCTGGCCAGGCTCGAGCGCGAGCAGCACATCCTCGACAAGGACGTCCTCGCCCTCGACCTC
>CAXUKK010000179.1:0-6627 GCA_964251455.1 uncultured Enterovirga sp. | reverse complement strand
CGTCGTCATCAACGCCGACAAGGTGGTCTTCACCGGCCGCAAGCGCGAGCAGAAGATCTACTATCACCACACCGGCTATATCGGCGGCATCAAGGAGCGCTCCGCAAAGGCGATCCTCGAGGGTCGTTTCCCGGAGCGCATCGTCGAGAAGGCCGTGGAGCGCATGCTTCCGCGCGGTCCGCTCTTCCGCAAGATCCTCGGCAACCTCCGCGTCTACAAGGGCGCCGAGCATCCTCACGTCGCCCAGCAGCCTGAGCCGCTGGATGTCGGCGTCCTCAACCGCAAGAATGTGAGCGCCTGATCATGGCAGTTCTCCAGTCCCTCTCTGAACTCGGCCAGTCGACCCAGTCCGACGAGCCCGAGGCTCCCCGCTACGAGAAGAAGGTCGACGCCCAGGGTCGCGCCTATGCGACCGGCAAGCGTAAGGACGCCGTGGCCCGCGTATGGCTGAAGCCCGGCTCCGGTCAGATCCTCATCAACCAGCGCCCGGTCGAGGTCTATTTCGCCCGTCCGGTGCTGCAGATGATCATCCAGCAGCCGCTGCAACTCGTGAACCGCGCAGGCCAGTACGACCTCGTCGTCACAGTCGCCGGCGGTGGGCTGTCCGGCCAGGCCGGCGCGGTCCGTCATGGTCTGTCGAAGGCTCTGACCTATTTCGAGCCGGACCTGCGTCCGCCGCTTAAGCGTGAAGGCTTCCTGACCCGCGACCCGCGCGTCGTCGAGCGCAAGAAGTACGGAAAGAAGAAGGCGCGCCGGAGCTTCCAGTTCTCCAAGCGCTGAGCTTGGCTCCATTCGACGATCAAGGCGGCTTCGGCCGCCTTTTTCGTTTCCGCGCGGCCTGCATTGACAGCGGGGCCGTCCGCAATCATATCCCGCGACATGTTGACCCGAACCGCCCTGCGACGACGACGCGCCTGAGAGCGCCCGCATTGGCGTGGCCGGGATTTCCCCGGCTGGTCCCCATCCTGTCTTCGAGCCGAAGGCAGATCTCCACATCAGGTATCTGGGACGGGGCGCTTGCGCCTGCAGCTCCGCATGGAGGGTTGCGATGAAGTCGGTCTTTATCGACGGTGAAGCAGGCACGACGGGCCTCGAAATCCGCGAGCGTCTCGATGGCCGTTCCGATCTGGCGATCCACAGCATCGATCCGGACCAGCGCAAAGATCCGGACGCCCGCAAGGCCATGATGGCGGCGGTCGACCTCGTCATCCTCTGCCTGCCCGATGCGGCTGCCCGCGAGGCCGTTGCGCTCGCAGACGAGCTCGGCCCGAGCGCGCCGCGGATCCTCGACGCGAGCACCGCGTACCGTACCGCTTCCGATTGGACGTATGGCTTCGCCGAAATGGCGGCGGGGCAGGCCGAGAAGATCGCATCCGCAACGAAGGTCTCGAATCCCGGTTGCTACTCCACGGGCGCAATCGCGCTCATCCGTCCGCTGGTGGATGCCGGCCTGCTGCAGCCCGAGTACCCGCTCGCGATCAACGCGGTTTCGGGCTATTCCGGCGGCGGGCGGCAGATGATCGAGGCATTCGAGGGCGGCCGTGGTGTCTCTTTCGAGCTGTACGGCCTCGGGTTCGGGCACAAGCACCTGCCCGAGATCGAGACCTACGGCCGGCTCTCCGCGCGCCCGATCTTCATCCCGTCCGTCGGGCATTATCGGCAGGGCATGCTGGTCTCCGTGCCGCTGCATCTCGCGATGCTGCCGGGCAAGCCCGGCTTGCGCGATCTCGAGGCCGCGCTGCGGGCCCATTACCCGGCCGGCGGACAGGTGAGGGTGGTCGCGTCCGCTCCCGACGACCGACTCGAGCCGGAGGCGCTGAACGGCAGCGACGTGATGGAGTTGCGTGTCTACGGCCGCGAGGACATCGGACAGGCGCTTCTCGTCGCGCGCCTGGACAATCTCGGGAAGGGCGCATCCGGCGCCGCCGTTCAGAACGCCGAGTTGATGCTGGGCCTAAACGCTCACTCGGCTGTCCGGGCTGCTGCCTGAAAGCCGAAAGGTCGGCCCGCCGTCTCAGGTGGGCCGGGATGACATCACACCCAGACGAGCCTGCCCGATGTTGCGGCCGCGCTCCGCCGCCTCCACCGCCCCTTCGCGGGCCGTCCAAGTCGCCGCGAGCCCGCGCGTCCATTTTACCGAGCCAGCAAATCGCCTTCCGCCTGAATGGGTTGCGAACGCGGCATTCCGACGGACCGGAGAATGCCGCCTGCGCCATGTGTGAGTGTCTGAAGACGTTGTTCGAGCCTGGCGTCATGGGCACAGGCTGGCTCCGCGGGTAGGACTCGAACCTACGACCAGCCGGTTAACAGCCGGCTGCTCTACCACTGAGCTACCGCGGATCAGGGTAGGTGCCTTATACAGCCAGGACGGCTTGGCGCAAGCTGCTAGCCGCAAGTCCCTTACGATGACCCGAGCCGGTCGGGATCGACACGCATCGGTACGCTTCTGGTTGCTCTTTCCCGGGATGCCGGTATACGGACGGCTCTCCGGGCGGCCTCGTGGCGGAGTGGTTACGCAGAGGACTGCAAATCCTTGCACCCCGGTTCGATTCCGGGCGAGGCCTCCACCATCGGGCAGGTGCCGCCGGCGGCCTTGGCCGCCAGGGGCTTTATTCTGCCCGTCACATCGCCTTCTTCTTCTTCTTCATCGGCCGGGCGGCCTTTCGCGCGGTCATGCGCTGCTCGACCACGTTCGGCTGAGTCCCCGGGACACCTCCGCCGATCTGTCCAGGATTGCCGACGCGCGCAGGCCCTCCCGCGCTGGTGCCGCTCGGGGTCTGCTGCGCGAGCGCAGGAACGGTAAGTACGGCAAGGGCAGCCGCGACGACGATAAGCGATCTCATAGAGCGTCCTCCAGGTGAGGCCGGACAGGAGCAGGCTCCGCCGGCATGAGGTGAGCCGCTCTGGCGGCGGCATCCTGCCGCATTCGAACGTTGCCGGTTGAGCGTGGTTCCTCCTGCGCCGGCAGAGGGGGCCGATCGTCTTGCCTTTCGGCACACGATCCCGGAGAACCCGCGCGATGATCCGCCAGGAAGTAAACGGGATGCTCGATTTCGCTCGCGCGCGCCGCAACATGGTCGACAGCCAGTTGCGCACGTTCGATGTGACCGACCGCGCGGTGCTGGCCGCCATGGGCGAAAGCCCCCGCGAGCGATTCGTGCCCGAAGCGCGGGTCCAGTTCGCGTATCTCGATCAGAACATCAGCCTGCGGGACGGCTTGGGCGAACCGCGGTGGATGCTCCAGCCGATGGTCATCGCCCGCATCATCCAGGCGCTGGAGGTCATGCCCGGTTCGAGGATCCTCGATGTCGGGGCAGGCTATGGTTATGCGTCGGACATCTTCACGCGGCTCGGCGCGAGCGTTGTCGCGCTCGAATCGGATGAAGGGCTCGCAGCGCAGGCCCGCGCGCGGGTGGCAGCCGCCGCGCCGCCGGTCGAAGTCCGGGTCGGCCCGCTCGCCGAGGGCTGCCCGGATCATGCCCCCTTCGACATCATCCTGGTGAACGGCGCCGTCGAGCAGCGGCCGGACAGGCTTCTCGGACAGTTGAGCGATGGCGGACGCCTCGCCTGCCTCGGCCGCGATGGGGCGGCGGGACACGCGCTTCTCTACGTGAGGGCCGGTGAAGGGTTTGGTCTGAGGCGGCTCTTCGACGCGTCCGCGCCGTTGATGCCCGCCTTCCTGTCAGAGCGTGCGTTCGCCTTTTGAGCCATGCCCGGAATTGGGAGTCGGGTGTCGCCTTTTTGCGGCAGTGCACCGCGAACCGTTGCTGCAGCGGCCCCCGGACATTCCCCGGGCGCCAACCAATCGTTAACACTTAGGCGCGGCGAAGCTTGGCCCGGCGCCAGCCGGGACGAGGGCTCGGCCGCTGGACGGGCAAAGCGTGCAATCGATCAAGTCTCATAAATCGGATCCGCAACCGCTCTTCCGAGTGGTTGCCGCGGCGCTCATCGCCGCTCTTCCCGCCTCGGCCATGGCCGAGACGCTCGAAAGCGCATTGGCGCGCGCCTATTCCGGAAACCCGTCGCTCGATGCGCAGCGTGCTGCCGTCCGCGCGACCGACGAGAACGTGCCGCGTGCGCTGTCCGGCTACCGGCCGACCGTCTCGGCAAGCGGCACGATCGGGGCAAACTACGCGACGGGTCGCACGACCTCTTCGCTGACGGGAACCGAGTCGAACTTCCGCCAGAACCTCTTCCCGGGCTCGGTCGGATTGAGCGCCACCCAGAATCTGTTCAACGGGTTCCGTACCGCGAACTCAGTGCGTCAGGCCGAGTCGCAGGTCTTCGGCGCCCGGGAGACGCTCCGCAATACGGAGCAGAGCACGCTGTTCAACGGCGCGCAGTCCTACATGAACGTGCTGCGCGATACGGCGATCCTCGATCTGCAGCGCAACAACGTGGAGGTGCTCGAGGAGCAGCTTCGCCAGACGCGTGACCGGTTCAATGTCGGTGAGGTGACGAGAACCGACGTCGCCCAGGCCGAGTCGCGCCTTGCCGCCTCGCGTTCGCAGGTGAGCGTCGCAGAGGGAAATCTCCAGTCCTCGATCGCGATCTACCGTCAGGTCGTCGGCGTCGAGCCGCGCCAGCTCGCGCCCGGGCGTCCCGTCGACCGGCTGGTTCCCCGCACGCTGGCGGCCGCCGTGCAGATCGGCCTGGAAGAGCATCCGGCCGTCATCTCGGCGCTGCATGCCGTCGACGTCGCCGAGTTGCAGGTGAAGGTCACCGAGGGCGAACTCGCCCCGACCGTGAACATCATCGGCCAGCTGAACCAGGGGTTCGACTCGAATTTTCGTGGCGATCAGACGACCTCGGCGGCGATCGGCGGCCAGATCAGCGTGCCGATCTACACGGGCGGCGAGCTTTATGCTCGCGTGCGCCAGTCGAAGGAGACGGCAGGGCAGCGGCGGATCGAGGCTGAGGCGACTCGCGACCAGGTCCGCGCCGCCGTGATCTCGTCCTGGGGTCAGCTCGAATCGTCCAAGGCCAACGTTCAGGCCGCGCAGGCTCAAGTCGCCGCGGCCGAGGTCGCGCTGACCGGCGTCCGCGAGGAAGCGCGCGTCGGACAGCGCACGACGCTCGATGTGCTCAACCAGCAGCAGGAACTCCTGAACGCACGCGTGAACCTGATCACGGCGCAGCGCGATCGCGTCGTGGCGTCGTTCTCGGTGGTCCAGTCGATCGGGCGGCTCAGCGCGCAGTCGCTCCGTCTGAGCAGCGGGATCTACAGCGCGAAACAGCACTACGATCAGGTCAAGGATCTGCCCTGGGGACTCAGGACTCCGGACGGCCGATAGGTCGTTTCGCCTGTGGTCCGAGACGGCACTTCGCTTGATCGGCCGAGTCGGCCTGACGATACTGAGCCTGGCGCCGCCGCGTGATTCCTCGGGTGGCCGAGACCTGAATTGGGCTGTTCGATGAGTGCGGCGAGCGCCAAGACGCAAGAACCGTCGATGGAGGAAATCCTCGCATCGATCAGGCGCATCATCGCCGAGGATCAGGACGTCTCGAAGGTGCCCGAGGCGGCGGACGAGGATGAGGCGGAGGACGAATCCGATCCGGATGATGTCCTCGAACTCCCGGAACCTGTCGCCCTCGCGGCCCCCGAGCCCAAACCGGAGGCGGAGCACGAGTTGGAGGCTCATCGCGAGCCGGAGACGCTTCCGAATCTGGACATCGCCGTCCCCGAGATCGACTTCAGCGACCAGCCGCCGACGGTCGAGGCCGACCGACCGCCTCCACATGAGCCTGTCCGTCCGCTGGAGGCCGTCATCAAGGCTGCAAGCCGGCAGGCCGAGCCGCCGCGGCTCGACGACAACGCGCTCACCGAGGCCCTGCTGTCCAGCACGGCGGGGGCGGCCGTCGGCCAGGCATTCAACATGCTGTCGCACACGGTCCTCACGCAGAATGCCCGCACGCTCGAGGATCTCGTCAAGGAGATGCTCAAGCCGATGCTGAAGGTGTGGCTCGACGACAATCTGCCCCCGCTGGTCGAGCGGCTGGTGCGGGCCGAGATCGAGCGCGTGGCTCGGGGCAGGACCTGATAGCCGCACGCAAGGAGAGACCGGCTCGCCCCTGCGGCACTGGTTGACGAAGCCCGTTTCGGGCTCCAAACCCCCTGGACGCCGAGCGGCTTAGCCCAGGCGCCTCAGGATCTCACGCGTACACCATGGATAAGACCTTCGACCCAGCCGCCGTCGAGGCGCGCATCGCCCGGCGTTGGGACGAGGCGGATGCGTTCAAGGCCGGACGGCCCGACCGGCAAGGCGCCGAGCCGTACTGCATCGTCATCCCGCCGCCGAACGTGACGGGCTCGCTCCATATGGGGCACGCGCTCAACAACACGATCCAGGACATTCTCTGCCGCTATCAGCGGATGCGCGGGCGCGACGTGCTGTGGCAGCCGGGCATGGACCATGCCGGCATCGCGACGCAGATGGTGGTCGAGCGCCGGCTGGCCGAGCAGGGTCAGCCCGACCGCCGCACGCTCGGACGCGAGGAGTTCGTCCGCCGCATCTGGGAGTGGAAGGAGCAGTCCGGCGGGACCATCGTCAGCCAGCTGAAGCGCCTCGGCGCCTCCTGCGACTGGTCGCGCGAGCGCTTCACCATGGACGAAGGACTGTCACGGGC